>NZ_JAHLRC010000041.1:0-36589 GCF_018919545.1 Citrobacter sp. S46_ASV_140 | reverse complement strand
CATGATGGTGTTTTTACCGCGCACGCGATGCATTTTGCCGTCACGCAGATAGGTCACCACCACGCCATCCTTTGTGTTGGCCGCATTAATCACCGTGCTGTTCAGACGCAGGCGCGTGGTGTTTTCCGGCAGATCCAGCTTTTCGTAATGCAGTCTGGCAAGGACAGAGTCTTCCATCGTGTTACCCGGTAGCGCATCCGGCAGCATATACCTGACTAACAGTCGGGCCAGCCCGGCGTTACCGTCAGGGAAATGGTAAACATACGGCTCTTCGAGGTCGGCCAGCGACTCGCCGTCCAACGGCGGTATTCCCAGCGCCTCCATGCCGGGTAATGCGCACGCTCTGGCATCGCTACAGGAAATGCCTTCAATGCCGATGGCAAAGAAGTCATTAGAACGCTGCTGAAAATAGAGCAGCGCCATTTTGCTCAAACCAACTTTTGTGGCCAAAAACTCACTGTAGCTGTGGGTATCCAGCCATTCCATTTTCTCATCGACCGTCATGCCCGGAAGATAATCGCCAGGATGGACGTGCAGGTCGATCAACGCCTTTCGGTCGTGCTCACTTAGCGGAAAATCATTGATAAAGTCTTCAATTTTACGGCCATTGAGCCTGTTCGGCGGGATATCATCAGATACCGCGCGCCCCGGATCGCCGCTGACGATTTTTGTCTCGCCAAAATTCTTTTTGTCGAAGAACACGCCACGACTGAGCTGCCAGTCGGGGTAGAAGTTTACGTCAAAACTCTCTTTTAACCGCGTGACGCTGACGCCCACGGTTTCCATCAGTTTTTGCACCTCAGGGCTGAAATTGTGCGCGGGCGACTGGAATGCTTCGCTGCCGCCATAGCCGAGTAATTTCTTACCTGAGCTCGTAAATTCGTTACGTTTGGCGTGTCCGCCAAAATCGTCATGGTTATCGAGGATCAGGATCCGGCTATTTTGCCCGGCAAGCTGGCGCCAGAAACAACCGGCAGCCAGCCCGCTAATACCGCCGCCCACAATCACCAGATCATACTCTTCCTCAACGGGCAGAGCGTTTAAATCAAAATGTTTATGCTCGCGGCCTACTGCATGCGCCATTTCAAACGATCCAGGATGATTACCCCGCAGCCCCGTCAGCCCTGGCGGATAATAATTTCCATCTATAAATGCGTTTCCCTTTCCTGCCGCCCTGACCCATTCCAGCGGGGTAAGCCCCGCCGCAATAGTCACCGCGACGCCGTTGAGAAAATCACGTCTGGTAATTGCCATTAACTTTTTTCCTTATTGCTACACACTGCCCTAAATACGACACAAATAAGAGATGTCCCCCTTCATAGTAATAAAGGGGGATAGCCGACTATTTCCCTGGCTTTAACTCTTCATCCAGTTTTTTAGAATCATAATAATCGCCTTGCCAGGTGATTTTACCTGCTTTAACATGAATATAGCTGACACCTTCAAATTTTATCGGATTATTTGTCGGCGGACTCCCTGCCCATTCGCCACTATTATTGCCTGAAAATTCCCAACGAAACGCCACGGTATCTTCGTCGTAAACGGGTTTGCCGACCATTTTCCAGCTCAGATCTGGCACCGCCTTAATAAAGGCACCGATAACCTCTTTTTCAGCTTTTTCTCTGCCATTTATCGGTTCGCCAGCGGCGGCATCATAATAGACTGCGTCATCAGCAAGATATTGCGCGGCTCGCGAAGCATCGTGTGCATTCCAGGCTGCCATGTACTCTTTAACGGTATTCAGCGATGTGCTTTCTGCCAGGCTATAGCCCGAGAACATCACGAATGAAAGCACCGCTATGTTTAATGTTTTCATCGAAATCCTCTCTATTCAGAAATGTCACACATGATATGTTTCACCCGAGTATATTCTTCGAGCGAATAGGATGAGAGATCTTTGCCATAACCCGATTTTTTGAACCCGCCGTGCGGCATTTCGGCGCACAGAGGAATGTGATTGTTGATCCACACGGTGCCAAAATCGAGGTCAATGCTGAAGCGCTGTGCGCGACCATGGTTACTGGTCCAGACGCTGGCGGCCAGACCATATTCCACATCATTCGCTTTGTGTAGACCCTCTTCATCAGTCGAAAACGGCTGAATAGTCATTACCGGTCCAAATACTTCATGCTGAATAGCTTCGTCATGTTGATGCAATCCGGAGACGATCGTCGGCTCAAAATAGAAGCCCGGACCTGGCCCGGCACGCCCACCCGTTTCAATTTTTGCATGTGCCGGTAAACGCGCAATAAAGCCTTTCACCTGCTCCAGTTGGTTTTTACTGTTCAATGCGCCATATAGCGCAGCCTGATCCGCTGGCGGTCCAAATTTAATACTCTTCGTTTTCTGAACCAGCTTTTCCAGGAATTCAGCGTAGATGGATTGTTCGACCAGAATACGCGTAGCCGCCGTGCAATCCTGGCCGGCATTGAAGAAGCCTGCCGTGGTGATCGTCGCGATCGCCTTGTCCATATCTGCATCAGCAAACACCACCGCAGGCGCTTTCCCGCCCAATTCCAGATGTGCCTTGGTCAGGTTCGCCGCTGCCGAAGCCGCAACCTGTAGACCCGCGCGGACCGAACCGGTAATCGAAACCAGTGAGGCCTTTGGGTTTGAAACCACCAGCGAACCGGTGCTGGCTTTACCTAATACGACGTTAAACGCCCCTCTTGGGAACAACGGCGCGGCCAGTTCAGCCAACAGCAGCGTGCTGACCGGCGTGGTGTCGCTGGGTTTTAATACGACCGTATTGCCTGCTGCCAGCGCTGGCGCAATCTTCCATACCGCCATCATGAACGGGTAGTTCCATGGCGTGACTTGGCCAACGATACCCAGCGGTTCACGGCGGATAGTCGAGGTAAACCCAGCGGAATATTCCCCTGCCGCTTTCCCTTCAAGACAGCGCGCCGCACCGGCAAAAAAGCGGATGGCATCGCAGGATGCCGCGATCTCTTCCTTCTCAATAAAATGGCGAAGCTGACCGGTCTCCTGACTCTGCGCGTTCACCAGCCGCTCAACGTTTCGTTCAATCTCATCTGCCAGCTGCAATAACGCCTTTTGCCGCTGTGCCGGCGTCGATTTTCGCCAGATGCTAAACGCCGCCTCCGCCGCCGAGTAGGCCTGCTCCACCTCTTTCGCATTGGCGTTGGGTGATAATGCGTACGTTTCGCCGTCGACCGGACTCACCAGTTCGAAGGTATCTTCGCTACGACCTGCTACATATTGCCCATTGATAAAATGCTTCAGGGTTTTCATGTCTGTCTCCCGCCCGTTAATACATAAAGAACCTTATGTAATATATATATTGTAAAAGATTTTCAAATGCGCAACATTGACACTATGATAAGCCTCGCATTTTTAACTTAATTTTTACATTTTCGGGACAAGGCTTTTCATCGTGAGCCGAGGCTTTATGCTCAGCTCATCATGAAGTTATCGGGACACACATCCGCTTGTGCAGTGACGTTGCGCATAGGCATGTAAAATAACTCGGCCATTCTTACCTTCCTTGCCTGACGGGCATGTGTTAAAAATGGTCGTTGTTTCAGGGAATTGAGTGCAGAAAAGATTATGATTACTCACGCGGTCATATTTGCGCCTATCGGGCAGGTCAGTCGTTCAGACCAGATAGTGCAGCGCCTGTCAAACGCCATTATCACGGGGTTGCTGGAGCCAAAAGAACAGCTCCCCAACGAAACTGATTTGGCAAAGATGATGGGTGTCTCACATATCACTATCAGAGAAGCGCTAAACACGCTTCGGGCTAATAATCTTATCCATACGGTTCGTGGTCGTAATGGCGGGAGCTTCGTTTGCGAAAATATTGATGGCAAAAACAGCGCCCTGCATCCGTTCAAAGCGATCAGTACGGATTATCTTTCTGACCTGGGCGAAATGCATTGCGCCATTATCAGCCATAGCGCAAGGCTGGCTTCCAGACGGATGACCGGCGCGGATATCGCCAAATTTCGCGAGTTTGTTGAGGTGCTCAGCAAGGCAAACTCACCAGAGCTGATGACCCAGGCCGATATGCGCTGTCTACTGGCGATAGCTGCCAGTTCACATTCGGCGCGACTGGCCAATCAGGAGCTGCAGGTCCAGGCTGAATGGGCATCGCTGGTGGCGATACTTTATCGCGCAGACAACATTCATGCCGAAATTATTGCGCTTTACTCGGCACTGGCCGATGCGCTGGCTGCTCACAACGAGGCAGAATCCGTGCAGCTTGCCACACGGATCATCGACACGTTTACCTATTACCTTATTGAAAAAAAGCTGAAATATAACTCGAACTGACAATCAGTGAAGGCAGGACAGACAATGAGCTCTTCGACATCCTTAAGCGCATTAATTCGTAAGATTGATGATATTACCGCCTCTACCGTAGATTCTACCGTTGCGCTGGCGAGGAGCATCCATGAGGCGATTTCCGGGGTGCAAAAGGCCTCAGCAGAAGTTGTCCTCGATCCATCGGTGAGATCTACCGTTCAGCAACACATCAAGCGCACCCTCAGTAACAATCATTACTGTTCAGGGGCCGGGTTCGCCAGCCATATTGAGAGCACTGCCACCACAAAAGAGTATTGGCTGCTGGAATGGTGGTATAAGAAAGATAATGGTTTGAGTCAGGCAAACCTCGATTTAGATCAGGCCACCCAGCAACGTCTGGATTTCAGAACCTTCGAGTGGTTTAAGCACTCACCTCCGGCAGGAAAAGCCTATATCCACGGTCCCTACGTCGACTATATCTGCAATATTTCCTACACCCTGACCTCGGCAGTGCCGATCTACTACAACGATCAGTTTCTTGGCGTTGCCGCCGTCGATCTGCTGGTCAGTCAGATTGAGGCCGAACTGCTTTCCTGCGCTCATCCTGACTATGTCATTCTGACCAATCTGGAAAACAGAATTATCTTTTCCAGTTGGCCACGTTTTCGCGTGGGTGAATTACTCTCTCCCGCAAACAGTACCGTTGTTTATCAGAGCGACTACTTTATCCTTTATCACTATCAAAACTAAGGGCCCGAAGGCCCTTAGTGTTTAGTTATCCTGCCCCATATTCAGCTTGTTAGCGTAGGCAATGGCGTCATTTTCTGGTGCCGCAGAGCGACCAAACGGTCGGGTCAGGAACATATAGATAAGCCCGGAGCCAACGACAATCGCCAGGCCGAACAGTACCGTCCAACGGTCGATGAAATCGCTGCTGTCTGCCGGTTGCGCCAACAACCAGATCCCACACAATCCATAGGCTAGCGCCAGCACGTTCACAATCACGCCCCAACCGCCAATGGTCCACTCCCCGGCCGGTTTCCAGCCTTTCAGGCGCTGGCGCAGTGCGGCAAGCACAACCATCTGGAACGAGATATAAATACCGATGACGGCAAACGCGGTAATACGCGACAGATTGTCTGGCTGGAAATAGACCCAAACGCAGATGATGACTGGCAGCAGACAGCTAACAACCATCGCATTATCCGGAACGCCATTTTTAGAGATCTTTGACATCCACTCACTTCCCGGCAGCATTCTGTCGCGGGAGAAAGAAAAGATAAGGCGGCTTAACGCAGCCTGCAGAGACAAAATGCACGACAGCATCGCCACAATCGCGACGATGATAAAGATAGTTGCGCCAGTTTCACCAAGTGCTTCATTAAGGATGGCCGGAATGGGATCAGACGTTTTGCCATTCACGATACTGACCAGATTTGGTGAAGCCAGGAGGTATCCCATGACGGAAATAATCGCCGAAATCGCACCAAATACGATGCTCAAAATCATCGCAACCGGGATCTTTTTACTTGGATTCTGTACCTCTTCCGCAACGTTACCGCAGGCCTCAAAGCCAAAGAACATAAACAGCCCCATCAGCGCGGCAGACATAAATGCGGTGGAATAGCTGCCGTCATGCGCCAGCACGCCCATCGAATCAAAAATTACGGAGAATGGCTGCGAACGGTGGAATATCAGCAGATAAATTCCCAGCGCAATCACGCTAACGATTTCACACCAGAAGCCAATTTTTGCGACCCGAGCCAGATTTTTAGTCCCGGACATATTAACAGCCATCATCAAAAGCAGCAGCAGGACGGAAGTCGCCAACATAGTGGCTGGCGTCTGACCATAGTGGAAGAGCGACTCAACAAATGTTGAAGTATATTCCGCGATTGACGTAATGGTGACCACCAGTGCCCACAGGTAAATCCAGGCAGCGATCCACGCATATTTCTTGCCCCATAACCTTCTGGCCCAGGGATAAAGCCCGCCGGTTATCGGATACTGGGAAGCCACCTCACCAAACACCAACGCCACCAAAAGTTGTCCACATGCGACGATTAAAATCCACCAGACTGCGGGCGGCCCCGCCAGCGTTACGGCCAGTGCAAACAGCGAATAGACGGCGGTAAGCGGCGAAAGGTAGGTAAAACCCAACGCAAAGTTTGAAATAAGACCGATCGAGCGATTGAACTGTTCTTTGCCATCTTTTTGAAAATTATCGTTTTTCTTATCAGGTGTCTGTTCCATATAGCTTTCTCTTTTGTGGAATAGTCGCAGGGTTGAACAATTAATGTATAAAAGATATTAAGTTATATGTATAGTGATTTTGTCGCTAATTTGTTAAAAATGATCGCGCATCACGTTAATGAAAAAGTGGAAGTAGAACAGTCGAGGGCACAAGTATTTTTCGGTATTTCCGCTTCACGGTTCTTTAGCAATGGCGAACTGTTGGCCAATTGGCGGATAAACAGGCACCCCGAATTGAGTTCGACGCTAAGTAGCAAGAATCGCTGCTGTTAAGCAACATTTTTGCAATATAATAATGTGATGTTAAACGCTGAACCTGAGCAGGTGAATGATGGAAATTGATCTCGATAATCTGGTCTTTGATGGACTGGAAGAAGCGCAAGAGCGTAATGCTGAACGTCTGGAAGATGCTGACAAGAAAGCGCAGGACATTATTGCTGATAATGACTGCGGCGACGCCTGTAAAATCTGATTTCCAAACCGGCGCAATGCCGGTTTTTTTACCGCCAGACTATGCCCCTCCTCTTATCTACATTTCCCATTGCGTTTACCCATTGTTAACACCGCTTTCACTAATAACATTTTGTAAATAGATAAGAATTTTTTCTTATTTTGTCCTGAACGTAAGTTATGGGAGCGTAAAAAGCACAAACCAAAAACGACAGGGATTTACATCATGATGGCAACGAAAACTTATCGCGCTAAAAAAACACTGCTGGCACTCGGCGTGCTGCTGGCCACCGGCATTGCCGCCTCGCAGGCTCAGGCTGACCAACTGGCCGATATCAAAGCCGCAGGCATAGTAAAAGTTGCGACATTCGACGCGAATCCACCGTTTGGTTCCGTCGATGCCAAAACGCATAAGATTGTCGGCTATGACGTTGATTTTGCTGAAGCGCTGGCAAAATCCCTCGGCGTAAAACTGGAACTGGTAGCGACTAATCCGGCAAACCGCATTCCGTTATTACAATCCGGTAAAGCCGATTTAATCGTGGCGGATATCACGATTACGCCTGAGCGGGCGCAGGTCATTGACTTCTCCGTCCCCTATTTTGTTACCGGGCAGCAGTTCCTGGTACCGGCCAAATCCCCGGACCAGCTCGATGCATACAGCAAAGCGCGAATCGGTGCGGTGAAAGGCACTACCGGTGAGCAGGCGCTCCATCAGCGCTTCCCGCAGTCACGTGTGCTGGCCTACGACGATATTCCACTGGCGTTAACCGCGCTACGCAATGGCAATGTTCAGGCCATCACCCAGGACAGTACGATTCTGGCCGGTCTATTAAGCGGTGCGCCGGATAAAGCAGATTTCAAAATTCTGCCTGACCTGTTGAGCAAAGAAGAGATTGGCGTGGGAGTGAAAAAAGGTGAGCCAGCGCTGTTAAAAGCCGTCAATGATGAGCTTTTGAGGCTGGAATCTACCGGGCAGGCGGCAAAAATTTATGATGTCTGGTTTGGCCCTGAAACCAAAAATCCGCAACCCCGCGCCTTTAAAATAGAAGCGAAGTAATATGCTCTCAGCCCTGTTTCATCGTTGTGCAGTTTCCGCGGCGGATTTTACCCATTTGCGCCAGGCAAGCGTCGAACTGCGCAATGTCATCAAACAGTTTGACACTCATACCGTACTTAACGGCGTCAGCCTGTCAGTTGAACCCGGTGAAGTGGTGACTATTCTGGGCCCTTCTGGCTCGGGAAAATCCACGCTTATACGCCTTATCAACCAGCTTGAGTCGCTCAGCGGTGGCGAGATTTTCATTGATGACAAACCAATTAGTCAGTTGCGCGGGGCAGCATTACGCCAGTTACGCAGCCGTATCGGTTTCGTTTTTCAGCAATTCAATCTCTATTCGCATCTGACAGCGCATCAGAACATCTCGCTGGCGCTGGAATATGTTCACGGCTGGAACAAGGCGGCAGCGGCGCGTCGGGCACTCGAATTGCTGGATCAGGTGGGACTGGCAGAAAAAGCGAGCGCTTATGCCGCACAGTTGTCCGGTGGGCAGCAACAGCGCGTGGCCATCGCCCGCGCGCTGGCCTCATCGCCGCAAATCCTTCTGTTTGATGAGCCCACCTCCGCGCTGGATCCAGAAATGATCGGCGAGGTATTACAGGTGATGAAAAACCTGGCCCACAGCGGTATCACCATGATCGTCGTGACCCATGAAATGCATTTTGCCCGTGAGATTGCCGATCGCGTGGTATTCATCGATGGCGGTGAAATTCTTGAAGTGGCCGCGCCGGAGGATTTTTTCACCCGACCACAGCACCCGAGAACCCAGCGTTTCCTGAAAAAAGTGCTCGACCCGTTACACCAGGAGTCATCGCTATAATGCTTGCAATGGACTGGCAGGGAGTGCTGAGCGGGCAACCTCTGCAATGGATAATTTCCGGTTTTCTCACCACGCTCTGGGTGATACTGGCAGGTGTCGTACTCGCCACGCTCATTGCCATCTTCCTACTCGGCCTGCGTCTGACGGGCCATCGCTTCAACAAAGCGGTGGTCAGTGTATGGGTTTCGGTGTTTCGCAACACGCCTTTACTGGTGCAACTGATGTTCTGGTATTTTGCCGCATGGAACTGGCTGCCCCGCAACGTCATTACCTTCATCAATGCAGAGCATCCCTGGTCTATTCTGCCAGGCGATGTCTGGTGGTTAACACCAGAGTTTATCTGTTCAGCATGGGGGCTGGGCGTATTTACCTCGGCATTTTTGGTCGAGGAGATCGCCTCTGGTTTACAGGCGGTTTCTGCCGGACAACGTGAGGCTGCCGTGGCGCAGGGTTTTTCATCCTGGGCGACGTTTCGTCACATTCTGCTTCCTCAGGGACTGGCGAACGCCTGGCAACCCATTGTTGGGCAATACCTTAACCTGATGAAACTTTCCTCGCTTGCCAGCGGTATTGGATTTGCTGAGCTCACCTACCAGGTGCGGCAAATTGAGAGCTACAACGCGCACGCGCTGGAAGCCTTTGCTGTTGGCACTGCGCTCTATCTGTTCACCGGCATCGTTCTGGGTATGCTGCTTACGCGTCTTGGCCCACGACCTGCATCGGGTAAATCGTCAAAGGTTAAAACGCGTATCTTCAGCGTCAGGAGCATACTGCATGATCGCTAACATTTCGGTCATTACCGACAATCTTGATTATCTCCTGTGGGGACGGGTGGCCCAGGGACAACCCGGCGGCGTTCTGCTCACGTTGTTAATGGCTCTCGGCGCGGCGCTGCTGGCCTTGCCTGGTGGGATAGTTCTTGCCTGCTGCGCCTGGCGTTTTCCAGGCACGGTTCGCAACGGGTTGTTTATCTGGGCGGAGTTTATTCGCGGCATTCCGCTAATCTTTGTGATTTTCTGGATGTGGTATTTGCTACCCATGCTGACCGGAAGCGATCTCCCCGGAGCCGTTACCGTGACGCTGGCGCTGGCATGGTTCACCGCCGCCTCGGTCATGCACTCAGTGTATGCAGGAATTAGCGCGCTGCCTGGCGGGCAATATGATGCTGCCGTGGTTCAGGGTTTTCGCCCGTATCAGGCCCTGTGGCTTATCTTATTGCCGCAGGTGCTGCGTAACGTACTGCCATCGCTAACGGGTATTTTTATTGGATTACTGAAGGACACGTCGCTGGCGTTTATCGTTAACGTGCCGGAACTCACAACGGTTGCGGGTCAGGTTAACAGCCGGGTACAAATCTATCCGGCAGCCATTTTTATTTTTACGGGACTGGTCTATTACCTACTGTGCCTGAGTCTGGAGAAAATCACCCAACGCCGCTTCGCGTTAAAATGAGATCACGGCTCAACATTCCACAAACTGGTGGTCTTCGTTGAGCCGATATTTCACGCCCGCCCGAATGTTATTTTCCCCCTCAACGGCAAGCGCAAAACGCATTCTCTCGCCATCGTGATAGGCCAGCGCCGCGCAGCCGCCGGGACCGAGTATTATCGAATCGACAACACCGGTACTGGCAACAACGGCGTTCTCTCCGCTGGCAATAATGTGGATGTTGTCGGCGCAGTTGGCGATTTTAGACTCTGCGCCAAAACAGGCCAACTGAGTTAAATCACCACCGCAGGCAATCCGGTTTCTGTCGCCGAGCGAACTGATGCGTACGCGCATGCCGGTACTGGCGATACGCGTCCCGTCACCCACGCTACTGATACGTGCCGAATTTCCCGCAACCGCAATTCGCCCGCGATCGCCTGAACTGCCGATATGCGCGTTATAGCCTACGCTACCAATACGTGCGCTGTAACCTGCGCTGGCGATCTGTGCGGCATACCCGGCGCTGGTGATTTTAACGTTATCGCCTGCACAACTGAATCGGGCATTATCTTCCGCACTCGCCAGCGGAGGGCTGATTTCCCCCGCCGTTTGCACACGGGAAATATTCCCCATCGCGCGAATATCCTGCTGGGCAAAACTCGCCTCTTCCCGCCATTTTGACCAGCCGTATTCCACCAGGCTATTTGCCCAGTCTGTATACCCTTCCCGCTGGAGCGCACGATGGACATCAGCGTAGCTTCCGCCAGTTGGAAACGCGCGTAGAAACCAGCGATACATTACGGGCCCAACGCGCCAGGCCCGTAAGTCACTTCGCGTAATCATCATCGCTTAATGCCGGTGATAGCCATCCACCATACACTTGAAGGTTTCGCCCGGCGTACGACCTGTCGTGCAGAGATAAAGATGCCCAAAAATGAAAAACAGACTGATTATTGCCAGCGCGAAGTGCGCCTGGAGCAACCAGTAACGCACGCCGGGGAACAGGTCACCGACAACCGTCGGATAGAGCGATAACAACCCTGAGATCAACAGCAGTGGCAGTAAGCCATACATCACGCCAACATAGGCCGCCTGCTGTAGCGGGTTGAATTTACAACGCTTTGATGCCGGGAATGGGTGTGACTCGCCCTGCATAATGCCAAACAGGTAAAAACGCGTTTGTCTTTGCGCTCGTCCGATCCAGCCCTGACGTTGAATAATATAGTGATGCCCGTTGCCGCCAATCAGATTGATCAGGACAAAGCCAATCCAGCAGGCGAGCAGCAAAAAGCCGCAGACCTCATGCACGGTAAGCAGGCTTTTCATCACCGACGCACTGACGACGGAGAAGTGATTGACCAGGCCACTGACCAGAAGTAGCAGAAATAGCAGCGCATTCGACCAGTGCCACAAACGAACGGCCTTCGAGTATAAATAGACTTTCTCACCGTGCCCTGCCGACGCTTTATGCGCGGCCCGAAAGCGCAGCATGGCGTGTAGCGCCAGCACCAGCCACATCCCCACCAGCATTAACCCGGCGATGACCAACCACACAGGCCAGTAGTCCGGTGAAAACAGGGGAACATACTGTGCAAGCTGGGCGTGAAACTGTTCGGCATTCTGCGACGCGTTCATACATTTTCCTTTTTAATCAAATGTTGACCGAACCGACGATACAGATGGGGTTTCCCGGCGCCTGCAAGTTGATGCTCGTAATACTTATTTTCTCTCAACCAGGTCTGAATTTCCGGGCTATCTTCGCGACCAAAAATCAGCGCATGTTCCGGGCAGGCGTTAACACAGATCGGCGGGAAACCTTTCGCCAGACGAGATTCAGCGCAGAAGTCGCATTTATCCGCCACTTTGGTCTGCGGGTTGAGATAGCGCACCTGATAAGGACACGCGCCAATACAGTAACTGCAGCCGATACAGGAAGACGTGTCTACCCGCACAATGCCGTTGTCATCTCGCCATGAGGCGCCGGTCGGACACACCTCAATACAGGGGGCATCATCACAGTGCTGGCAGGACTGACGGAAGTAGTGATACAGCGTTTCGTTGTCGTTGTCCGAAACCGGAATATGAGCTATCGATAAACGGCTACCCTGCGCAGGAACGTGGTTGGTTTTCCTGCATGCGCGGGCGCAGATATTACATCCGTTACACAGTGATTCATCGTGAATCATGACGTAATGTACGTCTTTAGAACTCCTGGTACTCGCTAACAGATTTTGACCTGGGCCAGTGAAAAAAATCACCGTCCCCATGCCAATGACAAATTTTCGTCGGGTGAAGGACATCGGGTTATCCTCTAATACTGTGACAGTGGTCGTCCACACGTTCCATGACATCAACCTGAATAATTCAGGGGTTCTGATACTGCTCAACCTCAAGCCATTCGCACAGGCCGTACGCTTTGCCATAACTCATAAAACGTTCGCTGAACAAATAAGGCTCCGCATTTGACGATTCCACAGTCCGTATATCTGCATAATCAGGATGCGTTTCCATGGCCGTGAGCGCAGCGGCAATCTGTTGAGACTCAAAGCGATACGGCGGTTGCGTCAACATGGCGACCTTATAAGGGCGAGGATACGTTCGACAGTCGAAGCGTACCGCCTCGGCAATCGCACGGCAGATGTCGTTTTCCACCACCTGCACACACATGTCGGCGTAATTTGCCGTCATGGTTTGCGTCGAATAGAAATATGCTTCTTCCGTACCCTGCACACAGGTGATATCCGCACCATTCGCGTCCTGGCCCAGCACATCCAGCAGCGCGGAAAGATCGGTTTCAGGAACCGAATAAGGCGGCAGCAAAAAGACACTGCGCGCCACCAGTTGCCCCGATGCTGAATGCTGGCGGATAAAATCTGCCACAATCGACTCCGGGCTGGCTGGTTCCTGAACCTGGGGCGCATTCATCTGTTCTACAGGCGGGTGAAACGCCTGCAGCCACTGTCTCTTTCGGCTATCCACTTCGTCAGGAAACGCCTCAACGGGGGTCAGCACGTCGCTCACGTTAGTCATCTCGCATTCCTTACGCCGGCAACAGATCTTGTGCAGCCAAATCAGCGGCTACATCTTCAAGTCCGAGTCGGTTCAGGGTTTCACGCGTTGGGCAACCCAGCTCTGGATCCCAGCCCATTTCCTGATAGAACATCGTCAGCGACTGACGCATATCCTCCCGGTCCATCTTGTCGGTCCCTTCAGTGAAGACCGGGATCTTCGGATCTTTATCAAACACCCAGGAGCAGATGAGATCATGCTCATTGCGCATATCTTTGGTTTGCATCAATTTGACCGTATAGGCACGGTGCAGGGTAAAGATGCGTTCAGCGGCCAGGTCCAGACTCTCCTGCGTGGTTTCATCGCCGGTGACCGCCTGGAAGAATTTTGCTTCCAGATCCAAATCGCCGCGATAGTTACGGCTCTTGAGTGGTGAAACCGTCATCGGCCACACCCAGTTGCACAGTGTAACCGCGTTATGCAGACAGACTTTCAGCAGCGTCCATTTGGCATATTTGATCTTGGCGGCATTGATCGGGGTGTAGTTTTTGGTTTCGTCGTATGCATCCTGCGAACCAAATAGCTCGCCCGCCACTTCGCGCTGTAATTTCAGCGGTAAACCGGAACCGATGAAGTTGATATGGGTATGCGCCATACAGTCACGGTTAAACATACAGTTGGTGATAGCCCCCACCTGTGCAGAGGCCTCGTTTGCATGGTGGACAGGAAAACCAAACGGCGACCACAGTTTATTTTTGGCATAACCCCAGTACTCTTCGCCCAAATTCCAGCGTTCAGCAATGGCATACGATCCGTCCGCAAGATGGCTGAGTTCCCCCACGCGATGCGCCAATCGGTAGTAAAAATCCTTAATAAAATGAGGATCGCCCGCTTCCAGCTGATCCCAGCGGATCTCCGCATACTCTTCAGCTGGCAGTACGCGCTTAAAAACGCCTTTCGAATAGCAGTAAGTAAAATCACGGTGCAACTGCCCGTAGTTACACCAGATGCCATAATCATCAAACAGGTTCAGACCAATCAGATTTCCCACCACGCGCCCATCGTCTTTATCGTCGAAATCTTTCGGGCCATTGGGGAAAATGGTGGTGTGGACAAAGTTCGCCACGCAGGTGTTACCGCCGGTACTTGGCACGCCAAAATCTTTCACCCGCGGGACATTGAGCTGCGACATACAGCGAATGGGGCATGAATGGCAGCCGCTCATTTTGACCGTGTATTTCTCAGCGGCTGGCCCCAGATCGAACACGGATTTATAGGTACGGAAACCCACGGTATTCTGGTTACCCGGCGGGATTTCCCCGGTTTCGATTGGTCCCCCTTCTGCCGCGCCCCAGAACAGTCCCTTACGGGCCGTCCAGCGCGAGTTTGGCGAAGAGTATTCTGCCCAGGCCTGCGGGGTGCTTGGCACAACGTGGTTGTTGTTGGCACCGATGAGCTCGGTCATCATGTAATCATTGAGCCGCTTCATCTCTTTACGATCGGCAATATTGACCCCTTTGGTCCCTTCTACCGCAATAGCCTTCAGGTTTTTCGACCCCATTACCGCGCCAGTACCGGCGCCTCCGCTGTGGTTGCGACTGTTGATCATGCAGGAGAGCGGCACCAGATTTTCACCCGCCTGACCAATAGCGGCGACGCAGGTTTCCGGGCTGGTAATGCGGCAAATCTCTTCGGTTGTGGCGCGCGTTCCCTTACCCCACAGGAAATCGGCTTTTTCGATGCTGACCTTTTCGTCTTTAATGTTGATCCAGACAGGCGTCGCGGACTTGCCTTCGATAATAATGGCGTCGTAACCGGCGAATTTCATTTGCGCAGCAAAGAAGCCGCCCATATGAGCATCCACCACTAAATTGCCTTTGGTAAAAGTCGATAAGGAGGTGATATTGACGCGGGAGCTACAAGGGGCACCAGAGCCCGTTAATGGCCCGGTGGCGAAAACCAGTTTATTCCCTTCATCAAAAGGCATGGTGCCTGGCGGGACTTCGTCGTACATAATTTTATAACCAAAGCCCATCCCGCCGACAAATTTTTTAAATTTACTGGAATCTTCAAGGGTGATATTCCCCGTGGTGAGATTGACCCGTAAAATATTACCTGTCCAACCATTAGCCATCATGTTTTCCTTTGCAAGAAGGTTTAATAGATATACCCGCCATCCTTCAGGCAGTTTTTTTTGCAAAACTGCGATATTTTTGGCAATTAATGACGCGTATCAGGTATGCCTGCTATCTATCAAACAGTAATATCTTTCCACTCGATAATTTTTAATGCCCCAGTCGGACAAGCATTGGCGCACTCCCCACATAACACACATTTTGAGGATTTTTTTGTTTCGGTATTCACGGTCGCCATCATCCACGGGCAGGCGGTGGTACAAGCGCTACAGCCAATACAACGTTTATGATCCACCGCAATACAGCCGTCTTCCTGTTTCCAGGTAATAGCGCCAATGGGGCAGACCTTCATGCATTGCGGATCTTTGCACTGACGGCAGGTATCAGCGGTATAGTTTAAATCGCCATAAAGTCCGCCACCGGACCCGACGCCATCATCGCCAAAGAAGAAGTTGCGATGGATTTTTATACGGGAAAAGAAAGTCCCCACGGCACCATCGTTATAGTTGGTACAGGAAATTTCACAGCGGTGGCAGCCAGTACAGCGCGCTCGCTGGGTCACCAGCACCCCTTTCGGCGTATTGATAAGCCCCACGGTACCGCTGTCGATATCTTCCTGCTTACAGCCAAAAAGTGATAACAGTGCAGGGGCGATGGTTAATCCCGCCAAACCTTTTCCTGATATCCGCAGAAATTCAAGCCGCGTTAAACCACAATCTAAAAATGGACGATCAACCTGATTCATTTATTTCGCATCCTCTTCGCAAACGCTGTGTTAGCAACACCTCCGGGCTAAATTAAACCCGTGCAACTCAAGCCATTTCGGGCGGTTAATGTTGCCAACAACACGTAAATTTTTGCCCTAACCTGATCGCGTAAAATGACGGTGGTTAAACTGAATGAATCTAATCCTTTAGGGTTAGGCGTAAAGATAATGTGGTTATTCAGCGCTCATAGTTTTGATCGTCATCAATTAAAAAACGGAAGGGAAATAATAAATGCGGAGTGAGATTTATTATCATTAAGATAAGTTGAAATAATATTTCACATGCTTTGCAAATATTTGTGACTCTACTCGCATGTATATTTTAATATATCATTCGGAATATAACTCAATATACAGCGAAGGTTACTCTTCTAATTGCAGCACTAAATTATTTATATTGATAGATTAACGTGACGAGAATAAAAGGACGGCGAACGAGACCACCATCCTCTTTTTGTGGATTAACCGGCTAATGCTTTAATGACGGTCTCAATAGCCTGTTTTTCTAACTCGCTGCGCTTCACGCGCTGGTTGGCGAGGGTGGTTCTCAGTACTCCCGCAATGACGATATGCTTAGGCTCTTGTCCCAGATCGCGCATTTCCAGCACTACTTTACCGACTACTCTGCACATTTCACGGTACAACTCATCGTCTTTGGTCTGATTTCCCATTTTTTCCCGCTCGTCATTAACTCAAACCAACAGCATATATCAGTCTGACGGATTAGACAAAATTCAATGAAAATCAAATAAATGTCATAAATTTACTGAATCCTCTGCAGTCGATTAACCAGTTCAGCAAGACTCCCCGCCTGCATTTTTTCCATCACCCGGGCCCGATGAACCTCAACCGTGCGCACGGCAATATTCATGGCATCAGCAATTTCCCGATTCATTAACCCTTTTGCTACCAGTTGCGCCAGCTCTCGCTCCTTTGGCGTAAGCTGCTGATAACAAACCACGATCTCTTGTCGCGAAAAGGCGGCGTGAGAAATCTGCACTGCATGCTCTAACGCCGCTTGCAGAGGCGCGGCGGAAACCGGCTTTTGCAAAAAATCGACCGCACCGCGTTTCATTTGCTCAACCGCCATCGGAACATCGCCATGCCCGGTGAGAAATACCACCGCCAGCGTACTCTCACGCTGGCGCATGGCTTCATGCACAGCATGCCCATCCAGTACAGGCATACGCATATCCAGCAAAAGTACGCCCACCTGGTGCAGATTTGCCTCAGCGAGGAATGTTTCGCCTTGCTCCCAGCAACACACCTCATATCCCAGACTTTCCAGTAAAAACGCGCAAGCCTGGGTGACGGCAATATCGTCATCCAGCAGATGAATGATTGCCACGACGGCCTCCCTCCGGGTTTTGCTTAAAATGTAATGTCACTACAACGCCCGCTTTTTCATCTGGAGCCTGATGATTTTTGATCTCAATGTCTCCGTTTGCGTAGCGCACCAGACGCTGACAAATGGCTAACCCCAGCCCCATCCCCTCTTTACGGGTGGTCATAAACGGCTGAAAAGCCTGGTACAGCTGCACCTCATCAATACCTCCGGCGTTATCCTGCACCTGAATACTCACATCACCATCCTCACGCTGAGCGCTAAACCACACGGTGGTTGCCCCCGCCTGGGCGGCGTTGAGAACCACATTGGCCAGTACCTGTTCGAGGAGAACACTCGGCAACGTTAATGTTAACGCCTTACCGATCTGCGTTTGCAGCGCTACCGCCGGGAATTGCTGTGGCATGCGTAATAATTGCCAGACGTGATGGATAGCATCGTGAACGTTGACGACCTGCCAGTCATCGGTCATCACCGGATTGCCCTGTGCCTGGCTGACCCACTGGCGTAGATTGTGCAGCGTATCAGCCCCCCGCTGCGCCTGGGTATCAATGTGCTCCAGCGCGGGCAGCAGTGGATGCTGTTGATCCTGATTACGCAGGCGGATCAGACAGCCCTGCGCATAATGACGGATAGCCGATAGCGGCTGATTGAGCTCGTGGGCAAAACCCGACGTCATCTCGCCAAGCACGCTCATTTGGCGAGCGGTTTCCAGCTCCTGTTCCTGTTTGCGCAACAATACGTTGTTTTGCTCCAACTGCCTGCCGCGTCGGCGGACCAGCAACATCACCCAGATGTAATTGAGCGTCAACAACAACAAGACAAGAGCCGCGGCCCCCATCGCCAGCCGATGTTGAATAAACCAGCTTTTGACATCCAGCCACAGCTGGCGCTGCTGCGGATGCTGGCGGACATCGCGCAGCAACGCTTCCACCTCGCGGGTCGAGGCGGGCGCCCCCCAGCGAAACGTCTCGTTCTGCGGCGCATTGAACAGGGCCCGCGTGACGCGATCGGCCAGCTCGTCGCTTACCGCAGGCAGTGCCGCAAATGACCAGTCAGGATAGAGCGGCGTACTGGTTAAACAGGGAATCGACGTTGGATGGTTAAGCACGGCCGTAAAATCTGTTTTACGAATAAGCCCTTCTTCGTCCATTTTTTCCAACAGGCACACCGGCACAATCACTGCCTGCACGGCTTTTTCGCGTAATAAATAGAGTAAGGCATCGGCGGGAAATCCGGTAAACGTCAGGCGCAAATCGCGCTCCGGGCGCAGGCCGGCATCGCTGAGCGCTTTATATCCCAGCAAATAGCCGCCAAATGCCTGAGCATCAATGGCACCCACCGTTTTGCCGATCAGATCGTGTGCGGAGGTTATCCCGCTATCGCGCCTGACGAGGATCGCGCTGCCAATCACATTACTGGTGGCTTTCCCCCCGCGAGTAGAACGGAGTGACGCCAGCCAGCGTAGCGCAGCGCGGCTGTTTAGTTGAACAAATTGCGCCGGATTAGTGACCACAAATTGTACCGTTCCACGATTCACCGCCTCCTGCATCTGCCGCAGGTCCAGTGGTTGAATGTGAAACTGTTCGCCGGGAATTTGTTGATTCAACAGGGTTTCCAGCGGCTGCCAGTGATTACGCGTGGAGACATCCCCACGCATCGCCAAAACGCCAATGTTCCATGTCTGAGCCCTGACCACACCGCTTAGCATCCATAGCGACACCAGCACCGTCAGACATTTTGCTACGTTGCGTCCCACTCAATTATCCCTGTCAATTATGTTGTTTTAGATCAACAACAAGCCGGGTATGTGGTTAACCACAATAGAGTACCCCCCGTCACGATTTTTACACTGTAAATCATCAAGATTCTTTATTCATAACACGCAAACCAACGGCGTGACCAATGTTTCGTTGTTGCATCGTGACGGGAGAAAATATGGACAGCAGTAAACGGCAGTTTCTCCAGCAACTGGGCGTCCTGACCGCTGGCGCATCACTGGTACCCTTGGCTCAGGCGCAATTTCCCTTCTCGCCTGAACGCCATGAAGGCTCACTTCAGCATCGCTACGCCATGCTGGTTGACCTGCGACGCTGTATCGGCTGCCAGGCCTGTACTGTCAGTTGCGCCATTGAAAACCAGACGCCGCAGGGTGAATTTCGCACCCTCGTTAACCAGTACCAGGTGCAGATTGAAGGTCAGCAGAGCGTCACCAACGTCCTGCTGCCGCGGCTGTGCAACCATTGTGATAATCCTCCCTGCGTGCCCGTTTGCCCGGTACAGGCTACCTTCCAACGCGAAGACGGCATTGTGGTGGTCGACAACACGCGCTGCGTGGGCTGCGCCTACTGCGTGCAGGCCTGCCCTTATGATGCGCGGTTCATCAACCATGAAACACAAACCGCCGATAAATGTACCTTTTGCGTTCATCGCCTCGAAGCTGGCCTGCTCCCGGCCTGCGTGGAATCCTGCGTCGGCGGCGCGCGCATCATAGGCGATATCAAAGATCCGCACAGCCGGATTTCTCAAATGCTGCGTGAACACCATGACGCCATCAAAGTCCTGAAACCGGAAAACGGGACATCACCGCACGTGTTCTATCTGGGTCTGGACGAAGCGTTTGTAACCCCGTTGATGGGACGTGCTCAACCCGCTCTCTGGCAGGAGGTTTAAATGAACCATTCACTGGTTATTGAAGAGGTTCTGGCCCATCCCCAGGACGTAAGCTGGTTACCCTGGGCCGTACAATATTTCTTTTTCATCGGCATTGCCGCCTGCGCCGCGCTGTTCGCCTGCGTACTTCACTGGCGTAAACAAGAGATGCCGGAACTGGAAAACCTGACGCTGTTAATCGCCCTGACCTGCGCGATTACCGCGCCGCTGGCGCTGACCGCTGACTTACACCAAACCGCCCGCGTCTGGCATTTCTACGCCTGGCCGACGCCATGGTCCTGGATGCCCTGGGGCGCGCTGTTTTTACCTCTATTTACCGGCTTCTTAGGTCTGTGGTTTCTGGCGCAGCATGTTAAACGGTTAACGCTTAAAAGTTACAGCGTCACTAAGTGGTTGGCGATAGGTAGCGCCTTGTCAGCCATCGGGTTGCTGGTATACACCGGCCGCGAAGTGTCGGTAGTGCAGGCGCGTCCTGTCTGGTTCAGCTACGCCTTTCCGGTTGCGATGTTCCTCAGCGCGCTGCAAACGTTTCTCGCTCTGCTCATCGCCGCGACAAAAAGCGAGGGAACATTGACCCGCAAACTGGCGTGGGGGCAGACAGTCACCCTGATGGTACTGGCTTTGGTCGTGGTGATATGGGTGAGCGGCAATACGCTTTCCGGTTCGGCTATTCGCCAATGGCTGAACGTTGCCCCGTTAGCACGACACTACGCCATCGGTTGGGTTGCGCTATGGCTTGTTTCGCTTGTCCTGTGCGGGCTGGTGCTCCGTAACCCCTTATCACTGCCGCTGCGCATATTACTTGCATTTAGCGCGATGGCGCTGTGCTGGCTGATGCGCTGGACGTTACTTATCCAGGTGCAGACCATACCGAAATTTAACGCGCTGTTTAATCCTTACACCCTGCCCGGTGGTACCGATGGCTGGCTGGCCATTGTGGGCACCTTCGGCCTGTGGATAGCACTGATCATTATTGTTCGTGAAGCCCTGAACGCGATCGCAAGGAGAATGCAACATGGCTAATTTAACCCGTCGTCAGTGGCTTAAAGTAGGCCTTGCCGTAGGTGGCATGGTGACTTTTGGCCTGAGTTATCGGGATGTGGCAAAGCGCGCGATAGACGGTTTGCTGGACGGCTCCTCGGGCAAAATTACCCGAGACCGCATCTTTGGTAACGCCCTCATCCCCGAAGCCAATGCCCAGCCGCGCTGGCAGCAGAACCCGCAGCAGGTTATCTCCATGACGCAGTGCTTCGGCTGCTGGACGCAGTGTGGCGTGCGGGTGCGCGTTGACAGCGAACAAGGCAAGGTGTTGCGCATTGCAGGCAACCCCTATCACCCATTGTCTCACGAGCACCATATTGACGCCTCCGTCCCCTTTGCCACCGCAATGGAACAACTGGCGGGCGAAACGGGTCTTGACGCGCGTTCCACGGCCTGCGCCCGTGGCGCAACCTTACTTGAAGGTTTATACAGCCCGTTACGCATTCTCCAGCCCATGAAACGTGTCGGCAAACGCGGTGAGGGAAAATGGCAGCGCATCAGCTTCGAACAGCTGATCAAAGAGGTGGTGGAAGGCGGCAACTTGTTTGGTGAAGGCCACGTTGACGGCTTGCGGGCAATCCATGACACCAACACGCCACTTGATGCCAGGCATCCCGGCTTTGGCCCTAAATCCAATCAACTGCTGGTCACCAATACCAGCGATGAAGGACGTGATTCATTTTTGCGCCGCTTTGCATTAAATAGTTTTGGCAGTAAAAACTTCGGCGCTCATGGCGCTTACTGTGGTCTGGCATACCGGGCCGGTTCCGGTGCGTTAATGGGCGATCTGGATAAAAATACCCACGTGAAGCCCGACTGGGACAATGTCAAATTCGCGCTATTTATGGGAACGTCTCCGGCGCAATCCGGTAACCCGTTTAAGCGCCAGACTCGCCAACTGGCCAGCGCCCGTTTACGCGACGACTTCCGTTACGTGGTGGTGGCACCGGCCCTGCCATTGACCACGGTGCAGGCTGACAATCGCGGCCACTGGCAGCCTGTACGACCGGGAAGTGACTCCGCGCTGGCGATGGGGATGATCCGTTGGATTATCGAAAAACAGCGTTATAACGCCGATTATCTCACCATTCCCGGCGTACAGGCCATGCAGCAGGCCGGGGAAAAAAGCTGGACTAACGCCACGCATCTGGTGATTACCGATGAGCTTCCAACCCTTGCCGGACAGCATTTAACCCTCGCGCACCTGAGTGCAAACGCCGCCCAGGAGCCGGTGGTCATTAACGAGGCCGGCGAAATTGTCGCCGCCAGCAGTTGCCCACGCGCGCAGCTGTTCGTCACCCGCCAGGTCACGCTGGCAGACGGTCAGACGGTGACGGTAAAAAGCAGCTTCCAGTGTCTGAAAGAGTCCGCCGGGAAACTAACGCTGACGCAGTACAGCCAGCAATGCGGCGTGTCTGAAGCTGACATTGGCGCCCTGGCCGACGCGTTTACCCGCCATGGCCGCCAGGCAGCGGTGATTACGCACGGTGGAATGATGGCAGGCAATGGATTTTATAACGCCTGGTCGGTGATGATGCTCAATGCGCTGATTGGCAATCTCAGTCTTGAAGGCGGCGTATTTGTCGGCGGCGGCAAGTTCAATGGCGCCACCGACGGTCCGCGCTACAACATGGACAGCTTCGCCGGGAAGGTAAAACCAAAAGGATTAAGCATCGCGCGCAGTAAAACTGCTTATGAGTCTTCCGAAGAGTATCGCAATAAGGTGGCCGCCGGACAATCGCCCTTCCCGGCCAAAGCCCCGTGGTATCCGTTTGTCGCAGGCCAGCTTACCGAACTCCTCGTCTCGGCGCTGGAAGGCTACCCTTATCCGCTGAAAGCCTGGATCTCCAACATGACCAACCCGTTCTACGGCATCGCAGGGTTGCGCGGCGTGGCGGAAGAAAAGCTCAAGGATCCTGCGCGTCTGCCGCTGTTTATCGCTATTGACGCCTTTATGAACGAAACCACGGCGCTGGCCGATTACATCGTGCCGGATACCCACAACTTCGAAAGTTGGGGATTCAGCGCCCCGTGGGCCGGCGTTGCCAGTAAAGCCACCACCGCGCGTTGGCCGGTAGTGACAGCGGCAACCAGCAGTACCGCTGATGGTCAACCCGCCTCGATGGAATCTTTCTGTATCGCAGTGGCAAAACGTATCGGGCTCCCCGGATTTGGTGACAATGCGATTACCGATCTGCAGGGCAATCACTATCCGTTGAATCGTGCGGAAGATTACTACCTGCGACTCGCCGCCAATATTGCGTTTATGGGCAAAGCGCCGGTCGCTGAAGCGCAACCGGAAGACATAGCGCTGACTGGGGTACAGCGGATCGTGCCAGTGATGACCCAAACGCTGAAAGCCGATGAAATCAGCCGGGTGGCGTTTATCTACTCCCGCGGTGGGCGTTTTGCGCCAGACAACAGCGGGCGGGTTGAGAATCGGATAGGTAATGCGTGGGAAAGACCGCTACAAATCTGGAATGCGGACGTCGCCGCGCACCGCCATGCAATTACCGGCGAGCGCTACAGCGGCTGCCCGGCCTGGTATCCTTCACGCCTGTCAGATGGGCGTGCGGTCGAGGAGTTGTTCCCGGAACAAGAGTGGCCGCTGAAACTGATTTCTTTTAAATCCAATACCATGTCCAGCGCCACGGCGGTGATCCCCCGTTTGCATCATCTGAAGCCGGTTAATCTGGTGGCGCTTAATCCGCAGGATGGTCAACGATATGGTTTAGCGCACGGCGATATGGTGCGTATCACCACGCCTGGCGGTCAGGCGCAGGCGCAGATAACCCTGCTTAATGGCGTGATGCCGGGCGTGATCGCCATTGAACACGGTTATGGGCATAAAGAAATGGGCGCGGCGCAGCATACGCTCGACGGCAAGCCGATGGCGTTTGACGCACAAATAAGGTCGGGGATTAATCTCAACGATTTGGGCTTTGCGGATCCTACCCGGCAGGTAGCCAATACCTGGCTTGACTGGGTGTCAGGTGCAGCGGTGCGCCAGGGTTTACCAGCGAGGATTGAGCGAGTGAAACCCTAGCGCCGGATGGCCACACCAACGCGTTTTATCCGGCCTACAGAACGTCGTAGGCCGGATAAGGCAACGCCAGCGGATCAGTTATTTACCGGGATCACCGCACCTTTATATTTGGTGCGGATCCAGTCCTGGATCTCTTTTGAGTGCAGGACATCAACCAGCGCCACGATATCTTTTTTCTTCTCGTCGCCACGATGCACGGTAATGATGTTGCCATACGGGTTGTTTTCACCACTTTCGACGGCGATAGGATCTTTCACCGGATCCAGCCCGGCGTCGATGGCGTAGTTGGCGTTAATCACCACCGCATCGCCTTCGTCATTGTTATACATCTGCGGTAACAGCGCGGCTTCCACGTTAGGCAGGAACTTCAGTTTTTTCGGGTTCTCGACGATATCGCTAATGCGCGCGGTGACTTTATCCACGCCCGGCTTCAGCTTGATTACGCCCTCTTTTTCGAAAATCGACAGAATACGGCCTTCCTCAGATACCGCATCGCGCATGATGACCTTGCCGCCTTCCGGCAGATCTTTAAGCGATTTTACTTTTTTCGAATAGATCCCAATTGGCTCGATGTGAATCGCTCCGGCGCTGACGAAATCATAGGTTTTATCGCCCGCATGATCTTTAATCACGCTGTTCAGGTACGGAATATGCTGGAAGTAGTTAGCGTCAATCTCACGGCCAGCCAGCGCGGTGTTGGGCAGAATGTAATCCTGGAACGGTTTAATCTCTAAATCGATCCCCTGCTTTGCCAGAATAGGCTTAGCCTGCTCAAGGATCTCCGCGTGCGGCACGTTTGAGGCGCCAACGGTCAGAGTATCAGCCCAGGAGGCAAAGCTCAGGGCGCTTAAGGTTGCTGCGGCGAGTAACGTCAGTGATTTTTTCATGATAATGGTTTCCGTATTTTATTAGCGTTTATCTAACAGAGAGGTGATCACATCGCCGCAAAGCTGGATGATGAAGACAATGAGCAAAATCGTCACCGTCGCCACCAGCGTGACGTCGCTGTGGTTGCGCTGAAAACCTTCCAGATAGGCAAGATTCCCTAAACCACCGGCGCCAATTACCCCTGCCATCGCGCTGTAGCTGACCAGCGCAATCAGCGTCACGGTGATCCCGGACACCAGAGCAGGAGAGGATTCCGGCAGTAAAACCCGAAAAATAAGCGTGCTTAGCCGTGCGCCCATCGAACGCGTCGCCTCAATAACCCCTTTGTCGACTTCACGCAGGGCAATTTCGACCAGACGCGCATAAAACGGTGCGGCCCCTACAATCAGCGCAGGCAACGCGGCATTAGCGCCGAGAATGGTGCCAACCATCGCTTTGGTAAACGGGATCAGCAGCACGATCAGAATGATGAACGGGATGGAACGAAAGATATTCACCACCAGCGAAATAACGCTATACACCGCGCGATTGTGAAACAGTCCGCCGCGTGCGGTCAGGAACAGCGCCAGACCAAGTGCAACGCCCAGGACAAAGGTCGCTGCGCCAGAAAGGACCGTCATGTAGAGCGTTTCCTGGGTTGCTGCCAGCAGTTGCTCCCACTTCAGATGAGGAAACAGTTCTTCAGCCATGGTTTATCACCTCGCCTTCAATGTCGCTCTGGCGCAGATCGGCCAAAATATTGTTCAATTGTTCCTCAGAGGCCACAACGTGCACCCAAAGCTGACCAAACACGCCGTGCGCGGTTTGCGTCATCTTGCCGTGTAAAATGTTAAACGGCAGGCCATAGCGCAGGGTCAATTCGCCAACCACAGGCCGATGCGTACGTTGCCCGGTAAACGTTAGCTTGATCACCACACCGCCCAGCTCGCGGGCCAACTGTGGGTTAAACTCGTCTTCTTCGGTGTACTGACTCACCTGACGAACGAACTGTCGGGTGATCGGCTGCTGCGGATGGGTAAAGACGTTGAGCACGTCGCCTTCCTCAACGACCCTGCCGTTTTCCATTACCGCGACGCGATCGCAGATTTTGCGTACCACGTGCATTTCATGCGTGATCAGCACAATGGTTAATTTGAAACGGCGATTAATATCGAGCAGCAAATCGAGGATCTGATCGGTAGTTTGCGGATCCAGCGCCGAAGTGGCTTCGTCACACAGCAGAACGTCAGGATTGTTCGCCAGCGCACGGGCAATTCCTACCCGCTGTTTTTGCCCACCGCTAAGCTGGGACGGATACGCATTTTCACGACCGCTCAGCCCCACCAGCGAAATCAGTTCAGCAACTCGCGCTTTAATTGATGCTTTTGGCGCTCCAGCAATTTGCATAGAGAACGCAATATTTTCACTAACCGTTCGTGACCACAGCAAATTGAAGTGTTGAAACACCATGCTGATTTTCAGTCGCGCCTGACGTAAAGATTCCCCACGGGCGGCAGAGATATCGTGGCCGTTAATCGTTACGCTGCCTGAAGTCGGTTTTTCCAGACCATTAAGTAAGCGTATTAAGGTGCTTTTCCCCGCCCCGCTGTAACCAATAATTCCGTAAATCTGTCCTTGTTCAACCGTCAGGTTGACGTTATCGACAGCGGTAATGGCAAGCCTGCCTGGCGTAAACACTTTCGAAATATTTTTCAGGACAATCATGTCGTTTAGGTATCCGCTGCTGCTTATTGTTCTGCTGCTAGCGCTTTTGGCTGTTTAGCAGTATGGATGTCCAAACGAGTGTAATCAGTGAGATTAGCTTTTAAAATGAATTAAAACGCATTTGATATAACTTTTAGAAATATGTCGGTTTGGTCGGCGTTATACACAAAAAGTCAGGGATTGGGATGGCAATTACACCTTGTTGCGCAACAAATGCTGCTGCGAATAACCTCTTTATCCATACCTGGAAACAAATTAATGAATATTTTCTGTAAAACTGCACAGAAGTGTTTTGAAACGCTGTTTCCATTTTCCTTTTTGATAATTTTCAGCGTATAATGCGCGCCAATTGTCTCTTGAATGGTTTCAGCACATTGACCTGTAAAACTCAACGACTACAAAACTCACCATCCCGTTGGGCTGAAACACAAGCACACATTCCTCTGCACGCTCTTTCGATGTCACCTATCCTTAGAGCGAGGCATCACAACTTTCGTAACTCAGGTTTAGCTTCCCGTCCGTGCGCGGCGGGAGCCAGATTTCCATATCCTTCTCAACTTAAAGACTAAGACTGTCATGAAAAAGACGAAAATTGTTTGCACCATCGGTCCGAAAACCGAATCCGAAGAGATGTTAACCAAAATGCTGGACGCGGGCATGAACGTCATGCGTCTGAACTTCTCCCATGGGGACTATGAAGAACACGGTCAGCGCATCAAGAATTTGCGCAACGTCATGAGCAAAACTGGCAAGAAAGCCGCAATCCTGCTCGACACCAAAGGTCCGGAAATCCGTACCATCAAACTGGAAGGCGGTAACGACGTTTCCCTGAAAGCGGGCCAAACCTTCACCTTCACCACCGACAAATCTGTGGTCGGCAACAACGAAATCGTTGCTGTTACTTATGAAGGCTTCACTAAAGATCTGTCCGTCGGCAATACCGTTCTGGTTGACGATGGTCTGATCGGCATGGAAGTTACCGCTATCGAAGGTAACAAAGTTATCTGTAAAGTGCTGAACAACGGCGACCTGGGCGAAAACAAAGGCGTTAACCTGCCGGGCGTTTCCATCGCGCTGCCAGCACTGGCTGAAAAAGACAAACAGGACCTGATCTTCGGTTGCGAGCAAGGCGTTGACTTCGTTGCAGCATCCTTTATCCGTAAACGTTCTGACGTCGTTGAAATCCGTGAGCACCTGAAAGCGCACGGCGGCGAAAACATCCAGATCATCTCCAAAATCGAAAACCAGGAAGGCCTGAACAACTTCGACGAAATCCTCGAAGCATCTGACGGCATCATGGTTGCTCGTGGCGACATGGGCGTTGAGATCCCGGTTGAAGAAGTTATCTTCGCGCAGAAGATGATCATCGAAAAATGTATCCGTGCACGTAAAGTCGTTATCACTGCGACCCAGATGCTGGACTCCATGATCAAAAACCCGCGTCCGACCCGCGCTGAAGCCGGTGACGTAGCGAACGCCATCCTCGACGGTACCGATGCAGTAATGCTGTCTGGCGAGTCTGCAAAAGGTAAATACCCGCTGGAAGCCGTCACCATCATGGCAACCATCTGTGAGCGTACCGACCGCGTGATGACCAGCCGTCTGGACTTCAACAACGACAGCCGCAAACTGCGCATCACCGAAGCCGTTTGCCGTGGCGCGGTTGAAACTGCAGAAAAACTGGATGCTCCGCTGATCGTTGTAGCAACCCAGGGCGGTAAATCTGCTCGCGCAGTACGTAAATACTTCCCGGATGCCACCATCCTGGCGCTGACCACCAACGAAACTACCGCGCGTCAGCTGGTGCTGAGCAAAGGCGTTGTTGCACAGGTGGTTAAAGAAATCAGCTCTACCGATGATTTCTATCGTCTGGGTAAAGAAGTCGCTCTGGAAAGCGGTCTGGCTCAGAAAGGTGACGTTGTGGTGATGGTTTCCGGTGCACTGGTTCCGAGCGGCACGACCAACACGGCATCCGTTCACGTACTGTAATAATTCCAACGCGAATTAATTTGCTTAAAAAAGCGCCCTGGTGGCGCTTTTTTTATTTTATCGATAGCTACAATTAATAAAAAATCAAATCGGATTTCACTATCTAATCCGTGATTATCTAAGATGAATCCGATGGAAGCTTTCTGTTTTCACTCGGGTTTTTAGCCGTTTTTGCACAATTCGATGCTTCTTTGAGCGAACGATCAAAAATAAGTGCATTCCCATCAAAAAAATATTCTCAACATAAAAAACTTTGTGTAATACTTGTAACGCTACATGGAGATTAACTCAATCTAGAGGGTATTAATAATGAATCGTACTAAACTGGTACTGGGCGCGGTAATCCTGGGTTCTACTCTGCTGGCAGGTTGCTCCAGCAACGCTAAAATCGATCAGCTGTCTTCTGACGTTCAGACTCTGAACGCTAAAGTTGACCAGCTGAGCAACGACGTGAACGCAATGCGTTCCGACGTTCAGGCTGCTAAAGATGACGCAGCTCGCGCTAACCAGCGTCTGGACAACGCAGCTACTAAATACCGCAAGTAATAGTATCTGTGTAATAAAAATGGCGCACATTGTGCGCCATTTTTTTTGCTCTGAATTTCCCTTCCCTGTTATTGCGTAGCGCGCACCTCTGCATCCACTCCCGGCACGCCATTCTGTGCAGACTTCACTTCCGTGCCATTGCTTACGACCGACGCTTGCCCGGCCGTTACGGTGACCGGATAGCCCGCACGACGATACAAGGCTCTTTCCACCAAACTGTTATCCACGGCTTTATTGTCTTTAAACTGGGTAAAACCGGCTGGCAGCACATACGGCATGGTCTGGACGTTTTGCTCCTCTTCCGGCGACAGCGGTCGATGCACCTCGACATAGCGCATTCCGTTCGGCTCTATCGAATATTTTATCGGCTCATTAATCACCCGAACCGGCGTTCCTGTCCGGACCTGAGCAAACAGTGCTTTGATGTCCGGCGCGTTCATGCGAATACACCCAGAACTTACGCGCAGTCCCACGCTGTCAGGCGCACTGGTGCCATGGATCAGATATTCACCGTTTCCATGCGCCAGACGCAGTGCAAAGCGTCCTAACGGGTTATTTGGCCCGGCAGGCACTACCGGCGGTAATGTTATGCCGCGCTCCAAAGAGCGTTTACGGATGCCTGCTGTAGGGGTCCAGGTCGGATTCGGGATTTTCTGCCCAACCCGGGTTTCCATTACCGGCGTTTCCAGCCCCTGCAAACCGATACCAATTGGGAAAACCTGAACAATATTCTCTCCCGGCGGGAAGTAATACAGACGCAGTTCCGCCAGATTCACAATAATGCCTTCTCGGGGTGCATCCGGTAGCAGTAATTGCGAGGGAATAGTAATCAGCGTTCCGGGTTTAGGTACGGGGGCAATAGTATTATTGGCTTCAAGGATCAGCATTGCGGCGGTATCAAACTTACGGGCAATCGCCTGTAGGTTTTTATCGCCTTCCTGCACGGTGTAAGTTTGATTTTGCCCAACAAGACGGCTGTTCGCCTGAGGCAAAGGATAATCGACCGCCCATGCGGCCTGAATAGCGCTGTAAGCGCCGATTAGCATTAACGTAATAACAGACGCGCGTTTCATACTCACCCCCCTGGCGTTCCTGCCGGACGGCGTCGAGCGCCCGATCCGGCCTACGAGTCACTGCGTTGCACTACCTCACTCTTTCACGTCGAGCTGAAATTGACGTGTTTTATCAGTTTAGCTAAGAGTTGCGGCTTTGGTGCGAATAGCCCGAATCATCGCCTCCAGCCCTTGTGAACGAGACGGTGTGAGATGCTGTGCGAGCGCCATTTTTTCAAACCACGGACGCACATCAAAATTCACAATATCCTGGGCCGTCATGCGGTCATATAAAATGAATACGACAGCGATAAGCCCTTTCACAATTGCCGCATCGCTGTCGCCCTGTAATTCAATAATTCCTTCAGCATTCTGACGCATGACAATCCATACCTGACTTTGACAGCCCTGGATGCTATTTTCCGTATTACGATCGACGTCGTTTAATTCCGGCAAACGCTGACCCAGTTCAATAATGTACAGGTATTTCTCTTCCCAATTAGCGCAACGCAGAAAATTACGCAACAACTTTTCTTTATCCGGTAGCGCAGCCATAACGCCTCCCTGTTATCCCAGTAAGTGATGAATACGCTTGAGGCCCGTTACCAGGCGATCCACTTCTTCGTGGGTGTTGTACATGGCAATCGACGCCCGGCACATCGCAGGAACGTTATAGTAGGCCATCAGCGGCATGGCGCAGTGATGCCCTGTCCGCACGGCGATTCCATAGTTATCAAGAAAACTCCCGACGTCATAGGCGTGATGTTTGCCGAGGTTAAACGCAATCACCCCCAGACGATTATCCGGCCCGTAGAGCGTTAAATCCGGCACATCCGACAACTGTTCCAGCGCATAGCGCATCAGGAATTGTTCATATTCGCTGATTTCAGTAAGCCCCAGCGCGGAAACATATTCAATAGCCGCGCCGAGTCCAATAATTCCCCCGGTGTTTGGCGTTCCGGCTTCAAACCGCCAGGGGGCTTTGGCCCACGTCGTCCCCTGGCTCAGGCTCACCGTCGCAATCATCGCCCCACCGCCTTCCCACGGCGGCATCTCCTGCAGCAACGACTCTCTGGCATACAGAACGCCAATACCGGTTGGCCCGTAGAGCTTGTGCCCAGAGAAAACATAGAAGTCGCAATCCAGCACCTGCACATCCACCTGATGATGCATAACTGCCTGTGCGCCATCCACCAGCACTTTCGCACCGTATTGATGCGCCAGCTCAATCATCTCAACCAATGGGTTTTCCGTGCCCAGCACGTTAGACACATGGGAAATCGCCAGCAGTTTCGTGCGATCGTCAAACAGCGTCGGCAGCGTTTCCAGTTGCAACGTCCCCTCTTTATTGAGCGGAATAACGCGCAGTTCTGCACCTACGCGGGCGCACAACATCTGCCAGGGCACAATATTGGCGTGGTGCTCCATTTCGCTGATGATAATGTTATCGCCCGCCCGCACATTGCTGCCGCCCCAGCTGTTAGCCACCAGGTTGATACCTTCCGTTGTGCCGCGAACAAACACCAGTTCTTCAGCTGAACGGGCGTTGATAAACAGCGAGGCGAGCTTGCGCACATTCTCCATTTTTTCCGTGGCCTGCGCGCTCAGCGTATGGATCCCGCGGTGGACCGCGGCATAGCCATGACGGTAAAACTCGGCTTCGGCATCAATCACCTGGTTGGGCTTTTGCGCGCTGGCGGCGCTATCCAGATACGCCAACGGTAAACCGTTCACTTCACGCGTCAGGACCGGAAAATCAGCCCGCACTTTTTCAATGGGAAATGTCATGCTACGCCTCCCGGCAAGCGTTGGGCGATCCGTGCCAGGACCTGTTGTTTCAGCGTTTCCTCGCCCAGGGCTTCCGTCAACTCAGCGGCAAACGCATAGAGAATCATTTGTTGGGCATCCTGCTGGCCGATCCCGCGCGAACGCAGATAGAACATCTGCTCGTCGTCGATCCGCCCTACCGTCGCCCCGTGGCTGCATTTCACGTCGTCGGCATAAATTTCAAGCTGCGGTTTGGTATCCACTTCCGCCAGTTTTCCGAGCAGCAAATTATTGTTGGTCATCTGACCGTCGGTTTTAATGGCGTGCTGAGCGACGTTGATCAGGCCATTGAATACCGCGCGCCCCTTATCGCTGACAATCGTTTTATGCAGTTGTCGACTGTTGCAATATCCCTTGTTGTGCGCAAGCCAGGTGCGGGTATCGCAGACTTCATTTTTCACCGGCATCGCCAGGCTGTTAAGCCGAAGCGTGGTGTTTTCGCCGTTAAGCTGGGTGCTGGTGTTATGGCGCAACACCGCATCACCGAGTAAAAAGCTGTGGCTGGCGGCCGTGGCATCAGCGCCCAACTGAATATCATTATGCGCGAAGTGGTGGCTGAACGGATTCTCAAACGCCAGTTTGATGTGGCGCAAATGTGCATTTGCCGCGACATTCATCGTTAATCGTGCACCAGTAAAATGGCGATATTCGCTGAGGCTGACATACTGTTCAATGACGGTGGCTTCTGCGCCTTCTGCCAGGTCCAGATGGTGGCGATAGTGCGCCGTGTTCACCTCATCACCCGCCAGCCCCTGGGTAATGTGCAGCAGCAGCAACGGTTTTGCCGGTCGCTGGTTACGCTTCACCTGAATGTGCGTTACGCTGCGGGAGAGGCTTTCGGTCAGGTGCAGAAAGACTTCCGGTTGGATAGCCGCCGGTAGCGACTGGCGCACATCATCAACGGTAATGTTAAACCCGCTACCTTCTGCGCTGTCGCTGAGCGTTGGACAGAATTGCCCGTCAACAAACACCAGGCGGACAGCATCAATAGCCGGCGCTAACGCTTCACACTGGGCGGACGTTATCTCAGTGACATGACTGACAAACTGGCTGTTGGTTAATCCTTCCAGCGGTGTGTATTTCCAGTCCTCATGCTTACGCGTTGGCAGTCCCAAACGCAGCATCTGCTGCAGGTGCTGTTGGGCGTGGTGCGAGCGCGTCTCCCCTTGCGTTTCAAACAGATGATGCCACTGTTGCAGCACGTTACTGCTGTTCGCTAAGCCAGCCATAACCTTGCTCCTCCAGTTGTTTGACCAGCGTGAAATCGCCGGATTTCACAATTCGCCCCTGGTAGAGAACGTGCACATAATCGGGTTTGATGTAATCCAGGATGCGCTGATAGTGGGTGACGATAATGAATGAACGTTGCCCGTCGCGCAGCGAGTTCACGCCATCCGCAACGACTTTCAGTGCGTCGATATCCAGCCCGGAGTCCGACTCATCAAGAATGCACAGTTGAGGTTCCAGCACCGCCATTTGCAAAATGTCATTACGCTTTTTCTCGCCACCGGAGAAACCAACGTTGACCGAACGCGTTAGCAAATCTTCCGGCATCTTCAATAACGCGATTTTCTCTTCCATCAGATCCTGGAAGTCAAACCTGTCCAGCGACTCTTCGCCACGGTAACTGCGCACCGCATTCAGTGCCGTTTGCAGGAAAAACTGATTACTGACGCCGGGGATTTCTACCGGATACTGAAATGCCATAAAGATCCCTTCACCGGCCCGGTCTTCGGGTGACAGTTCCAGTAAATCCTTACCGTTGAATTCTACCGTCCCGCCGGTGACTTCGTAGTCATCGCGCCCGGCGAGCGTTGCGGAAAGCGTACTTTTCCCGGAGCCGTTCGGCCCCATAATGGCGTGTACCTCTCCTGGGCCAATATCCAGGCTCAGCCCACGCAGGATCGCCTTATCTTCCACACTGACCTGTAAATTTTTAATGCTTAACATGTGCTTTCCTTAAATTTTAACCGACGCTGTGTTCAAGACTTATGGCGAGAAGTTTTTGCGCTTCAACGGCAAATTCCAGCGGCAGTTCAGAGAACACGTCTTTACAGAAACCATTAACGATCATCGAAATGGCATCCTCTTCGCTGATGCCGCGCTGCAAACAGTAAAACAACTGGTCTTCACCAATGCGCGAGGTCGTGGCTTCATGCTCAAGCTGGGCGCTGTTGTTACGACACTCCACATATGGGAAGGTGTGCGCTCCACAATCCGCGCCAATCAGCATCGAGTCGCATTGGGTATAGTTGCGGGCGTTGGTTGCGGTCGGCATGATCTTCACTAAGCCGCGATAGCTGTTTTGACTGTGTCCCGCAGAGATCCCTTTCGAGATAATGGTCGATTTGGTGTTCTTGCCGATGTGGATCATCTTGGTGCCGGTATCGGCCTGCTGGTAACCACTGGTCAACGCGACGGAGTAGAATTCGCCGATAGAGTTGTCGCCGCGCAGAATACAGCTTGGGTATTTCCAGGTAATGGCCGAGCCGGTTTCCGACTGCGTCCACGACATTTTGCTGTTTTCGCCTTCGCACAGAGCGCGCTTGGTGACGAAGTTCAAAATGCCGCCGGTGTTACCATCACCAGGGAACCAGTTTTGTACCGTCGAGTATTTCACTTCGGCATCTTTGTGGATGATGACTTCCACCACCGCGGCATGCAGTTGGTAGCTATCGCGTACCGGGGCTGAACAGCCTTCGATATAGCTGACGTAACTGCCCTCATCCGCAACCAGAATGGTGCGTTCAAACTGACCGGTTTTTTCCGCATTTATACGGAAATAGGTCGACAGTTCCATTGGGCAACGTACACCTTTCGGGACATAAATAAACGTGCCGTCGGAGGCCACCGCCGCATTTAGCGCCGCAAAGAAATTGTCATTACCCGGGACAACCGTACCCAGATATTGTTTTACCAGCTCAGGGTGATCGTGAATCGCCTCACCAAACGAACAGAAAATAATGCCCTGTTCCGCCAGTTTATCGCGATAAGTTGTCGCCACCGACACCGAGTCAAAAATGGCATCAACCGCCACCTCTTTGCCTTCGCGGACCGGCACGCCAAGCTGCTCGAATGCGTCCTCAACTTCTTTACTTAAAAACGCATTCGCCCCCGTTTGCTGCACCGCGCCCGGCTCAGACGCGCAGGTTTCATCGCAATTACCGCAGGACGGCGCGGAGTAATAACTGTACTCCTGGTAGTTCAGCTTATCGTAATGCGCTTTTAGCCAGTGCGGCTCTTCCATGGTTAGCCACGCTTTAAAGGCATTCAGGCGAAATTCCAGCATCCAGTCGGGTTCATTACGTTTTGCCGAAATCGCGCGCACGACATCTTCGTTGATCCCTTTTGCCAGCTCATCGGTTTGTAGATGGGTGAAGAAGCCCTCTTTGTAATTAAGGTGCCCGCCAGCCCAGGTGTTGACATCGTCAGTTGCTTCAGTATTACGAGACATAGTACCGCCTATACCCCAAAACTTTCGCCACAGCCGCATTCGTTCTGGGCTTTCGGGTTATGAAATTTAAATAGCTGATTTAATCCTTCGCGCACGAAATCAACTTCTGTGCCGTCGATAAACGGCATCGCCTGTAACGGTACATAAAGTCTGGCCCCCTCCGTTTCAAACAGCAGATCGTCTTTTTCCGCTTGGCGAACGGTGTCCAGCACGTAGCCAAATCCCGCGCATCCCGTTTGCTTCACGCCTAAACGCACGCCTAACATGTCGGGTTGCTTTGCCACCAGCTCGCGGATGTGCGCCGCAGCCGCTGGCGTTAACGTCAGACCACGCCAGGCAAAATCGTCCGGGTTAAATGTTCCTGAATGCAATTCCATAGGGTTACCTCGAGTCACTAGCTTTCAAGCTATAACAACATGTTAGTGATAATGATTATCACTTCAACCCCTCAACAGCAGGGGCATTCGGGTTAATCGCCCTTTTTGACCCCTTTTACTAAGCATAGACCCTGCTGCGTGGGTTAACAGGGATGGATTTTTTTGTTCAATGCATTGATTAATAATGGATTAAGTAATTTCAATCGGCGAGACAGGTCGATAATAAAAAGATGTATAGAAAATGACTATTTCTGTGATAGAAGGGGTAACTTCCTCTGTCAGGCTATACCTAACCTGGGAGTTATCAGAGATGAGATTCGCAGAGCGGTGAACGGACAAAAGTTAACGGCTGGCTAACCACCCATTGCCATTTTTCACTCGCCCGTAGGCAGGGGTTATATTATTTTCAAGCTGATAGATGATGGATAAAATAACATTTAAGTTATATCGTGTTATT
>NZ_JAHLRC010000040.1:0-37335 GCF_018919545.1 Citrobacter sp. S46_ASV_140 | reverse complement strand
ACATGTGTTTATATATCCGACTATTAACAGAGAGAATATTATGAGCGTTGTGCCTGTAGCCGACGTACTCCAGGGCCGCGTAGCCGTTGACAGCGAAGTCACCGTGCGCGGATGGGTGCGTACCCGCCGAGATTCAAAAGCTGGCATCTCCTTCCTCGCCGTTTATGACGGTTCCTGCTTTGATCCTGTACAGGCCGTCATCAATAATTCTCTGCCCAATTACAATCAGGACGTACTGCGCCTGACGACGGGTTGTTCAGTTATCGTAACGGGTAAAGTCGTTGCATCACCTGGACAAGGACAGAGCTTTGAAATTCAGGCCACTGAGGTTGAAGTAGCCGGCTGGGTTGAAGATCCTGATACCTATCCAATGGCGGCTAAGCGTCACAGCATTGAGTATCTGCGTGAAGTGGCGCACATGCGCCCACGTACCAACATGATTGGTGCCGTCGCGCGTGTACGTCATACGCTGGCGCAAGCGCTGCATCGCTTCTTCCACGAGCAGGGTTTCTTTTGGGTATCGACTCCGCTGATCACCGCTTCCGATACGGAAGGTGCCGGTGAAATGTTCCGCGTGTCTACGCTGGATCTGGAAAACCTGCCGCGTAACGATCAGGGCAAAGTCGATTTCGACAAAGACTTCTTTGGTAAAGAAGCTTTCCTGACCGTTTCCGGTCAGCTGAACGGCGAAACCTACGCCTGTGCTCTGTCCAAAATTTATACCTTTGGCCCGACGTTCCGTGCAGAAAACTCTAATACCAGTCGTCACCTGGCAGAGTTCTGGATGCTGGAACCGGAAGTGGCTTTCGCCGACCTGAACGATGTTGCAGGCCTGGCTGAAGCGATGCTGAAGTACGCGTTCAAAGCCGTACTGGCTGAGCGTGCGGATGATATGAAATTCTTCGCCGAACGTGTCGACAAAGACGCGATTTCACGCCTGGAACGTTTCATTGAGGCTGACTTCGCGCAGGTGGATTACACCGACGCGGTAAGCATTCTGGAAAAATGCGGCAAACAGTTCGAAAACCCGGTTTACTGGGGTGTGGATCTCTCTTCTGAGCACGAACGTTATCTTGCTGAAGAGCACTTTAAAGCGCCGGTCGTCGTTAAAAACTACCCGAAAGATATCAAAGCGTTTTATATGCGCCTCAACGAAGACGGTAAAACCGTTGCAGCAATGGACGTCCTGGCTCCGGGAATCGGTGAAATCATCGGTGGTTCTCAGCGTGAAGAGCGTCTGGACGTACTGGATGCCCGTATGCTGGAAATGGGTCTGAACAAAGAAGATTACTGGTGGTATCGCGACCTGCGTCGCTACGGTACCGTTCCACATTCCGGCTTCGGTTTGGGCTTTGAGCGTTTGATCGCTTACGTGACCGGCGTGCAGAACGTCCGTGACGTTATTCCGTTCCCGCGTACCCCGCGTAACGCCACGTTCTAACCCTGCATTTTTAATACAAAAGCCAGCATTGCTGGCTTTTTTTGTCACCGCTTCACGTTTTGGGATCCCCCTCCCGCGTTTAACACAACCCTTCGCCTTCCCCCTTCCTGTTACGTAATATTTCACCGCAATATATTTGAACAAAAAATAATCAGCGTTTTTATTGTGGATTAGCATTTTCTGATTAAATAGTACATTTTCTGACCATTTGCACGGCATTCCAGACGTCCAGAAATAGCTATCTGTAAACCATGAACTTTATGGCAGAACAGAGAAAAAAGGAGTTTATCTAAATTAAATATAAGAAAATCATATAAATAGAAATAGAAGTGGTGATTTTTAGCGCACGGACATCTGAAATTTGAAGTTGTTCACAAAGTTGCACAAAAATAACATTTTGTTACACACTTTTTCTTTTTGAAACCAAATCTTTATATTTGTAGCACTTTGACGGTAGCGAAACGATAGTTTGAATGGAAAGATGCCTGTCAGACACATAAAGACACCAAACTCTCATCAATAGTTCCGTAAATTTTTATTGACGGAAATTATTGGCGGCAGTGGCAGGTGTCATATAAAAACCGATGAGGGTAATAAATAATGATGAAGCGCAATATTCTGGCAGTGGTTATCCCTGCTCTGCTGGTAGCCGGGGCAGCTAACGCTGCAGAAATCTATAACAAAGATGGCAACAAAGTAGACCTGTACGGTAAAGCAGTAGGTCTGCACTATTTTTCCAAGCACAACGGTGACAATGCCTACGCACCTAATGGCGATCAGACTTACGCCCGTCTTGGTTTCAAAGGGGAAACTCAGATTAACGACCAACTGACCGGTTACGGCCAGTGGGAATACCAGTTCAGCGGCAATAACTCTGAAGGCGGTGATGATGCTCAGAATGGCAACAAAACCCGTCTGGCGTTTGCCGGTCTGAAATTCGGTGATGCAGGCTCCTTCGATTACGGTCGTAACTACGGCGTCGTTTACGATGCACTGGGTTACACCGATATGCTGCCAGAATTCGGTGGTGACACTGCTGCTTCCGACCAGTTCTTCTCCCAGCGTAACGGCGGTCTCGCAACTTACCGTAACTCTAACTTCTTCGGTTTGGTTGAAGGCCTGAACTTCGCTGTTCAGTACCTGGGCAAAAACGAGCGTGATGACGCACGTCGCTCTAACGGTGACGGCGTTGGCGGTTCCGTAAGCTACGAAATGGATGGTTTCGGTATCGTAGGTGCTTACGGTGCAGCTGACCGTACCAACGCGCAAGAGCAACTGACCTATGGTCGCGGCGCGAAAGCTGAGCAGTGGGCGACCGGCGTGAAATACGATGCTAACAACATCTACCTGGCGGCGAACTACAGCGAAACCCGTAACGCAACCCGTATCTCTAACGGTTATGCTAACAAAACTGAAGACGTCCTGTTGGTTGCTCAGTACCAGTTCGACTTCGGCCTGCGTCCGTCCCTCGCCTATACCAAATCTAAAGGTAAGGACATCGAAGGAATCGGCGACGTAGATCTGGTGAACTACTTCGAAGTGGGTGCGACTTACTACTTCAACAAAAACATGTCCACCTATGTTGATTACATCATCAACCAGATCGATTCTGACAACAAACTGGGCGTAGGCTCTGACGACACCGTTGCAGTGGGTATCGTTTACCAGTTCTAATAGCAGACCTCTTTGTTAAATGCCTTAAAAACAGGACTTCGGTCCTGTTTTTTTATCTCTGCTAGCGGATTCTTGCGTCTTAAAAAAACACCTCGGCTTTTCGTCAGTAACGGTTGGCATTTTGTAAATCTACCGTTAACCTGATAGCGGACTTCCCTTCTGTAATCACTATGGAACCTCGTCATGTTTGAGAACATTACTGCCGCTCCTGCCGACCCCATTTTGGGTCTGGCTGATTTGTTTCGTGCCGATGACCGCCCAGGAAAAATAAACCTTGGGATCGGTGTATATAAAGATGAGACAGGCAAAACGCCGGTACTGACCAGCGTTAAAAAAGCCGAGCAATATATACTGGAAAATGAAACCACCAAAAATTACCTTGGCATCGACGGTATTCCAGAGTTTGGTCGCTGCACTCAGGAATTACTGTTTGGTAAAGAAAGTTCGCTTATCAACGACAAACGTGCGCGTACAGCACAGACCCCTGGCGGCACTGGCGCACTGCGTGTGGCCGCTGATTTCCTGGCAAAAAACACCTCAGCTAAACGCGTATGGGTGAGCAATCCAAGCTGGCCAAACCATAAGAGCGTCTTTAACTCTGCCGGTCTGGAAGTTCGTGAATACAACTATTACGATGCCGCGAACCACTCATTAGACTTTGATGCGCTGCTGGCAAGCCTCAGCGAAGCGCAGGCTGGCGACGTGGTGTTATTCCACGGCTGCTGCCATAACCCAACCGGTATCGATCCTACGCTGGAGCAGTGGCAAACGCTGGCTCAGCTTTCTGTCGAAAAAGGTTGGTTGCCGCTGTTTGACTTCGCATACCAGGGCTTTGCCCGCGGTCTGGAAGAAGATGCAGAAGGTCTGCGCGCATTCGCTGCGCTGCACAAAGAGCTGATCGTCGCCAGCTCCTACTCCAAGAACTTTGGTCTGTACAATGAGCGCGTAGGCGCCTGTACGCTGGTTGCAGCCGATGCTGAAACCGTCGACCGCGCGTTTAGCCAGATGAAATCCGTCATTCGTGCCAACTATTCCAACCCACCAGCACACGGTGCATCGGTTGTAGCAACCATCCTGAGCAACGATGCCCTGCGCGCTATCTGGGAGCAGGAACTGACTGATATGCGTCAACGCATCCAACGCATGCGTTTGCTGTTTGTGAATACGCTGCAAGAGAAAGGTGCGAACCGCGATTTCAGCTTTATCATCAAACAGAACGGCATGTTCTCATTCAGCGGCCTGACCAAAGAGCAGGTTCTGCGTCTGCGTGAAGAGTTTGGTGTCTATGCCGTCGCTTCCGGACGTGTGAACGTAGCAGGAATGACGCCAGATAACATGGCGCCGCTGTGCGAAGCGATTGTCGCAGTACTGTAATCTATCGCGTACTAAAAAGGCCGCAATAGCGGCCTTTTTCATTTATCTGCGGTGTTACCAGACTGGCATTTCATCCTGCAGGAACGGATTATGTAGCCGTTCGTTGCCCAACGTCGAAAGTGGGCCGTGACCCGGAATAAACGTCACGTCATCGCCCAACGGCAACAGTTTACGTTTAATCGAATCAATCAATTGACTATGATCTCCGCGAGGAAAATCGCTGCGCCCTACGCCGCCTTTGAAAATCACGTCACCAGAAATCAGTAGCTTTGATTGTTCATCAAAGAAGACCACATGTCCCGGCGTGTGACCCGGGCAATGCAGTACCTGCAACGTCACGTTACCCACGCTTACCCGGTCGCCTTCATTCAACCAGCGATCGGGCGTCAGCGGCTCACAATCGCCCAGGCCAAACATGCGACTCTGAGCAGGAAGTCCTTGTAACCAGAACTCATCTTCTTTTTCCGGACCAATAACCGGTACACCATAATGCTGTGCCAGTTCAGCCGCCGCACCTACGTGATCAAGATGACCATGGGTGAGCAGGATCTGCATTAGCGTCAGGCCACTGGCATCGACTTCCTGTTTGATTTTCTCAGCATCGCCGCCGGGATCGACCAGCGCAGCCAGACGGGTTTGCTCACACCAGATTAACGAGCAGTTCTGGGCGAATGCAGTGACCGGAATAATACGATAGTTCATACGGCTCCTGTTTCATTAAGCTTATGGATCACCAATGACGCGCCGGTCCGGTGTCAATATGCACAAAGTTACTGCGTGGGTAGTATCCTACACCACCTGCGCGCATAGATAACGCAGCTTTGCGAATATTACTTAATGCGATGCCTTCAATATGGAAATCCATGGCCTGCCCTTTCGTGTGGTAGCTTTTCTTTGCCACACCGCGGCTGTGCGCACGTAATTCATTATTGGTATCAATAGAGCGGTAACCAGAAATAAGCTGTACGGGTTTACGCGTGCCCAGCAGGCCCTGCAGACGGAAGAGTTGATCGAACAATCCCGGATCGATGGATTTCACTTTATTCGCACGAAAATCACGGAAAAAGTGATTAAGTTTAGCTAATTCGTCCTGAATATAGCCCCTGCCATCAAAAAACTCTGCTTTTATTGACTCACCGGTATGCAGGTTATTCAGAGTCAAAATGCGCGGACGTGGGGTAGAGAGTGTAGCAAACGCAGGCGTAGGCAGGATGGCAGCGCCGAGGGCAATACCACCAAGCGCCAGCAGTTTGCGGCGATTAGCGTCAAATTTGTCCATGGTTTTAAGGTCTACAAGGTCAATGTTATCGTATGTATGCTCTAGCGCACGCGGGAAACCTTATCTGGCTAAGTAGTCCACGTCAAGGCTCCCAACCCCAGGAAATACGGGGCTTGCAGCCATTTCGCCCCGTTTCCAGCATAACTTACGACAATTATTTTCCTCGAACTGCTTCATTTATCTGATTAATTGTTCAGCTTTTGACACAATTTGTGCACTGGATCGCGCTGTCTGATCGTAATTGTAAATATCTGTACGATACTGCGTGCGACCATCCGGGCCAACAAATGCGGTCAGATAGTAGAGGTTGACGGGGATATTCTGGCGAATATTCACGTACCTTGTATCCCCTTGCTTCAGGGCATCCGAGATGCGCGTATCATTCCACCCCGCATCCTGTAGCAGCATATTCGCCAGCTCAGATGCCTTGTTCACGCGCACGCAACCGGAGCTTAACGCCCGCGAATCCTTCTGGAACAGAGTGTGGTTCGGCGTATCGTGCAGATAAATAGCATCCGAACTCGGCATATTGAATTTATAGCGTCCGAGCGAGTTACGCGCTCCCGGAGCCTGCTGGAAGCGGAACGGCAGATTGGAGGCGGTGATGGTGGCCCAGTCAACCTGCCACGGATCTATCGTCTCTTTGCTGTTCCAGCCGCGCATTACGGTATAGCCGTGACGCTCAAGATACCCCGGATCATTCCAAACCTTAGGCAGAATATCCTTCCGGGCCAGCGTCGGCGGCACGTTCCACGGCGGGTTAACGACCACGTTATTCAGCGCACTGCTCATCATCGGCGTTTTACGATCGGGACGTCCGACGATAACGCGCGAGGCCAGCACCTGATTGCCGTTTTGATAATACACCAGCGAGTAGGCAGGAATATTCACCATAATACCGGTAGACAGCGTACCCGGCAGCAGGCGCAAGCGCTGAATATTTAACGCCAGTACGCCCGCACGTTGAGCGGGCGTCACGTTCAGCCAGTCACGCGTGGCAGGGCCAATCGCGCCATCGGCCCCAAGCCCCTGCCACGTCTGAAACCGCTTAACCGCGTCAACAAGTTCACGATCGTAAGCGCTACGGCCTTCTTTGGCAGCCGTACTGACAACAGACTCCAGCATCCCGGTACGGCGCAAAATTTCACGCAGCGCAGGGATGTCGTTACTCCACTCCCCCGGACGCAGCGTCGCGGTACTGGTCAGTTGCGGCCAGGGCCGCGTATCACCCACCAGTTTGAGCAGCGATTCATGCATTGCTGCGTACTGCGGATGTTGCGGTGCCAGGCTGGCGACAAACGAAGTCAGTTGACCGTTATCCAGCGCGACTTGCCATTGGTTGATCACGGAAATCGGCGGCGTCGTCAGCGCATAGGGCTTATCGCTATAGAGCCAGCGATTACCTTTGACGGGGATGTTGGCAATAAAGTGCAGATACCCCATCATCGCATCTGAGAGCACGATATCTCGCGCCTGACCGGTTACTGCCGGGTCAGTCAGTAGAGCAACCCAGGTGGTGAACTGCGGCTGAAAGCCGGCAATCGCCACTTCAGCTAACTGTTGCTGAAAGGCTTTTACCGCATCACGATTTTCCCACATCGGTTTCATTTCGCGTGCGGCATACAGCAGTTCCAGTTGGCTCATATAAACCGGTGTGAAGCCCGCTGGAAGTTGAGATTGTAATTCGGCGCGGGCTTTATCAACTGACACGCCCTCGGGCAGTGGTTGGATACCTGCCATGATAGCCGTCGCGGAAGATTGAGCCTGCGGCTGCGATAACGCTGTTGGCTGTTCACTGACGGTCGCTGAGCTATCGCCAGGGATCATTTCAGGCTCATCGGCCTGCGCATTGAACAGTGGAGCGAATGTTACGGCCAGGCACAAACTAATTGCCGACAGCCGACGACCACACATTTTATTAAGCAACATCCCTTGCCCCCTGTTTTTTTATCATACTTTGAGTAGCCAGGCCGTATGTCTTCCCCTTATTTTGGCGGGGCCGAACCTGTAAAACGCCAATACAAGCTGAAGTATGACGAGCAAGCCTGTGACGCGTTAGGCTTACCTTTAGTATATAAACATGAAAAAATTTTTGCCTAACCTAATGTAAAGAAGTTTAAAGAAATTACACCAGTTATTGAGAATTTCCGGAAAAAATGAAGGCGGCCATTTAGCCGCCTTTTATTTAGCTTGCCTGCGAGGAGGCATCTTCGGTGCCAGGCAGCGGCTCAGGTAACTGAGGCGCAAACCCGCGCAGACCGACCACGTGAACGTGTTCGGTGTTCTGGAAGACTTTACGCACCAGTTTGTAGGTGGTGCCTTTCTCCGGGCTAATGTTTTCTGGGGCTGCGATAATCAGCTGCATTTGCAGACGCTCGCACAGTTCAAACAGAGTCGCGATAGAGCGTGCATCAAGTCGCGCAGCTTCATCAAGGAACAGCAGACGGCAAGGAGAAATATCTTTCCCGCGCAGTCTACGCCCTTCGTCTTCCCAGCTTTGCACAACCATCACCAGAATAGACATCCCGGTCCCGATCGCTTCACCCGTTGACAGCGCGCCAGATTCAGCACGCAGCCAGCCGTCAGAGCCACGGTTAACTTCAACTTCCATTTCCAGATAGTTACGGTAATCCAGCAGTTCTTCACCAATGGTTTGCGGCGTACGTTGCCCCATATCAATCTGCGGATTCAGACGCTGATACAACTTCGCCAGCGCTTCAGAGAAGGTCAGACGATTGCTGTTAAACAGATCCTGGTGCTGCTCATGCTGTTCGGAAAGTACGTCCAGCAAGGTAGCATGCGTCTCGCGTACGTTGACGTTCAGACGAACGCTGTTTACCTGGCCAAACGACACGCTTTGCAGCCCCTGGTTCAGCATGCGAATACGGTTCTGTTCGCGCTGAATGGTCTTACGAATGATATTCGCCACGCTGCGAGAGCTGATCGCCAGTTTCTGTTCGCGGGACGTTAATTCTTCCGTCAGACGGCTCAGCTCAATCTCCATCTGTTCGATCGCTTCAACCGGATCGTCGGTACGGATAATATCCTGGCGAATACGCTCACGCAGATGCTGATAAACCGCGACAAAGAACTGAATTTTACGCTCTGGACGTTTTGGATCTTCAGACATGCGCAGTACATCACGCAGGTGTTCGTTATCCGCAACCGCCAGGCGCAGCGCACCAAGCGCCTTATCCGACATCGAGCGCAGTTCATCACCGGAAAGATACGCCAGCTCACGACGGTGCAGGCGGCGTTCAACGCCGTTATCTTTCACCATCCGCATCACCGCACACCATCCGGCTTTCGCGGTAACCACCTGCTCGCGCATCTCAAAATAATCACGTTCCAGCTTGCGCAGCCTGCGGGTCAGGTTTTCCATCTCCGCTTCGCAGAAGGTCAGCGCTTTTTCCAGTTGGTTACGGCGCGCACGGTTGTTGCTGAGCTGCGCATGCAGTTCATCACGACGAATACGCGCGCGCTCTTCTGCACCGCTGTCCGCACGAACGCCAATATCCTGCAGTTCACGTTGTAAATCGTTAAGCAGCTCTTTTTTGGTGTCATAGGAGCTTTTCAGCGACGCCATGACCTGGTTGTACTGGCTTAACTGTGCAGCGTGACTGCGTAGCGCTTCACGGGCGCGGGTACGTTCAGCTTCCGCCTGTTCCAGGCGCTCACGCAGTTTTTCGTTCAGATCGCTGTTGCCGCTAAGCATTTCAGCAGAGTCGGAATAGCTAAAGTGCGCCCGGCGCTGCACCACTTCGGTCAGGGCAAAAGCTTGCTGACGCGCATCGCGCTGCATCTGCTGGGAATACGCGTAGTCTTCCTTCAGTTGTTCAAACTGCTCAGGGTCATTTTGCAGGACCGAAACAATCGGTTCCAGTTTGGCTAACTGGTTGCCATGTTGCTGTACAAAACGCGCTGCTTCCTGGGCTTCATCCAGGCGCTCACGAATTTCGTCCACGCGATCGGCCAGCGTGTCATCCGCCAGCAGATTCAAACGCGGGAGAAGGCGGTTAAGAGCGGAGACCCCCTCTTTCGCCTGCTCAAACTGCATACGGCTTTGCTGATTATCATTTTCATGATTGGTCAGCGCCCGTTCCAGTTCAACGCGACGGCCATTCAGTTGGCGAATTTCCGCTTCCGGATCGGCTTCAAACGCCACCGACAAATGACTGCCAATGAAACGACTGAACGCCTGATGCAGACGCTGGGTTTTCTGGACGTCAAAGGAGAGCGTTGCGAAACGTTCAGACAGCCCTTCACGCTCGGCATGCAGGGTTTCGATACGGCTTTCGCGCGCTGCACGGCCAAAAATCGGCACCGTCGGGAAGCGGGAATAACGCCACTGACGCTCGGCGGTTTTCACCACTACTGCTTTTTCCAGCTCATCAACGCTGAAAACGCTGTCATCAAACGACTGCGGATCCCCTTCGATGAAATAGAGATCTTCCGGACAATCCGTCAGCCCATCAAGCTGCTCGGTAATCAGCGACAGATCCGGCACCACGATGGCATGACGCGAAGGACCGTACAGCGCAGAGAAGTACGGCGCATCTTCAAGGCTAACGTCGTCATAGATTTCTGACAGCAGAACGCCACCGAAGCGCTCCGCCAGCGCGTTCAGACGCTGATCTTCCGCCCCGCCCGGCTGACTTAAACGTTCGATCTCTTCATCAACTGCATTTTTGCGCGCACCGACTTCATCACGCTCAACAATGGCTTCACGCTCGCGCTCCAGCAGTTGTTGCAGATACTCGGTCACGTCCTGGCTTGAGGTAAACTCTTCGCCACACTGCTCGCTAAGCTGATTCAGGCTATTCTGCGCGGCCAGCCAGACAGGCGCACGTTTCATCAGATGCTGGATACGAGACTGCAGCTGTTCCTGCTCCTGACGCAACGTCATACGCTGTTCGCTGGCAGAAGAGACGCTGTCCGACAAGGCGGCGATACGTTCTTCCAGCTCCTGGTGCAGCGCTTCCAGCTCATCGATATCGAACTGTTTACCCTGACGCTTGCAGAATTCAGCCAGCAGACGTTCGGCGTCTTGCTGTTCGCGCAGACGCTGCTCCAGTTCGCTGAGTCGCATACGCAACGGCTGAACCTGTTCCGCCAGGTGGCGCTGTTCAACGCCTTCCCGCAGCAGTTCACGCGCCACGCTCCAGGCTTCACCACGCGCCAGCGGGCCATTGATAGCCGCCACCAGCTGATAAGCCTGTTCGAACTGGCTGTGCGCGGTTTGCGCCACGCTCATTTTTTGTTCCAGCGTCAGCAGTTTTTCAGTGGCTTCCTGCTCTTTAGCCTGGAAGGTTTCCAGCCATTCAGCAGCGCTGTCGGCGGTCAGATCCGGTAAGTGACAGAGCTCTTTCGCCCGATTCAGCGCCTGGATCGCCTGGGTATACTGGATGGCTCGCGTTTGCTGGACGTCCAGCGCTTGCTGATAATCGGCAAGCTGGCTTTTCAGCTCATCCACTTCCAGTTCCGCGGCTTCTGCGCGGGCTTCGTTTTCATCCTGGCGGTCAACGGCTTCCGCGACCACCTCATTTTGTTCTTCGAGACGGACCTGCAGTTCTTCAAGATCCGCTTCGTAGCGTTCAATTTTTTCCTGCTGACGCAGCGCGGTTTGCACCAGATTCAGGTGATCGCTCGCGGCCTGGTAATCAGCCTCCAGATCGCCTTCCGCGCCGTTATGCTCGCCCAGTTCGCGCGCCATATCCACGTGCTTATACTGCTCCGCGGCCAGCTGCTTGCGTGAAGTATGCAGCTCACGACGATATTCCAGCGCTTTATCAAGATGGATACGACGTTCGTTGGCGTGACGCATATAATCCGCGGCCACATAGTTGGTCGCTTCGCTGATCAAATGCTTAAACAGATCGCGGTCAGACTGAGTTACGCGAATCGCTTCCAGCGTCATGCGGTTTTCACGCAGCGCAGCTTCCATATCCTGGAAGGCTTTACGTACGCCGCTGTTTTCCGGCAGCAGGTAGTCACGCAGTGAACGGGTAATGGCACTGGAGATCCCACCGTACAGCGAGGCTTCAATCAGACGATAGAATTTACTACGGTCAGACGCGGAACGCAGACGACGGGCGATGATGCCCAGATCGAACATCAGTGAGTGATAATCGGTGATTGAGTTGAACTGTTTAAACTGCACGCCTTCCATCTCATCAAGCTTCTCTTTCAGCTCAGAGAGGGACAGCACGCGCGCCTGGCGTTCATTCAGCGTTTCCGTCACCAGTTGGGTTGGCTGCACCGACATCGGCAGTCCCTGAATGGCAAACGGTTTGATATCCACTTTACGATCGCGACCGGCAACCTGTTGCAGACGCACCCCCACGACCACGCGCTGATGGCGCGAGTTGAGGACGTCGAGCATTGAGTAACAGACGCCCGCTTTCAACTTACCGTGCAGGCCCTTATCACGTGAACCACTGGTTGCACCGGCTTCGGTGGTGTTACGGAAATGCAGCAGGGTTAAGTCCGGGATGAGCGCTGTAACAAATGCCGCCATGGTGGTGGACTTACCCGCACCGTTACCGCCGGACAGCGTGGTAACCAGTTCATCAAGGTCGAATGTACGGGCAAAAAAACCATTCCAGTTAATCAGCGTAAGTGAGCGAAATTTACCGCGTTCAATCATTATTCTTCTTCTCCACTGTCCGGCTGATTCTCTTCGGGCTCATCGTTGAGCTGCAGGCGGTTCTCGACCGGCATCGCTTCGCCATCACGAATTAAGCGACGCTGCGCTTCGCGCGGATCGTCACCGCTGCGCACGTCCGCGCCAAAGCGGAAGACTGATTCCGTAATACGGAATTTGCTGCTGTCGTGACCCATAAACCACACCATGCCTAAACGGCGCAGACGGTTTAGCGAAGAACGAACTTTTTCCTGTAGCTTCTGGCGATCAACATCCGAACCGGTTGAACGATTGTTCACCAGTTTCAGCAGCTTCGCTTCATCAGCCAGCGTTAGCAGCTCGTCGTACAACTCTTGCTGGGTAAAAATCCCTTCATTCGCCAGGCGTTCCGGGCTGAGATAGAGATAGCAAAGAATTTTACCGACCATCATGTCCAGTTCAGACAGGACCGAACGGGGAATGAGCGTCGTTGAACGCGGGCGAAGGTAGAAGAACCCTTCCGGCGCACGGATCAATTCCACGTTATAGCGGCTGTAAAACTCTTCAAAATATTCCTGAAAATCCATCAGGAAGGCATGATTATCCAGTTCATCCAGACCGATATGGCGGCCCGAACGTAAGGCGCTGTCCAGCGCCGGAAATAACGGATTCGCCAGCGCCTGCGCCAGCTTTACCGGCATCACTTGTTCAATATTTGTCAATGACATGCGCCTGTACCTTGGCTCCGTAATCATTAATCGGCTGCCATTTGGCTGGCAGTCCGGTGAAGTCTGCTTGCGCTACGCCAAGGCGTACCGCCTGATCGATAACTATGCGCGCGACGTCGAAATGACGCGCACGTGGGTATTGCGCCAGATACTCGCGCACGACCAAACCGAGATCCAGTGGTGTTTGTCTGGATTTGTAGATAGCTAGCTGTTCTTCGATGATCGCCGCCAACTGTTCACGGATCTCGTTAAATTCTTCATATTCCAGATCTTCCGGAAGCTCGCCGGTGACCTCTTCGTCACGCAGCACCATCTCTTCGTCACGCATATCCAGCAGACGATCGGCGTTGGCATAGGTTAGCGCCCACGGATCGTCAAAGTATGTCTGCACGGACTGGCGCAAACGCTGGGCAAAGACGCGGTTTTTATCCATATCGATCGCGGTACGGATAAACTTATGCACGTGACGATCGTAGCCGATCCATAAATCAATGGACTGCTGACCCCAACTGATAATGCGGTCGAGCTTACTTTGTAAGTCAAACACCAACCGATCGACGAAATGCAAATCGTCATGCGTCATCGTGGCGTCCTGGATGTGTAACAGGTGAGCCTGTAGCTTATCCCCCGCCGCTTCCAGCGTATCCTGCAGTTCACGCAGCGTACCAGACGTTTCAGAGAGCAGCAGTTCACAGCTGGAGATCGCCGCCCGCCAGTCTTTATTAAGCAACTGTGCGATGTCGTCTTTTACCTGCTGCTGCTGTTCATCCATGATGCGCTGGGTCAGATCGATACTGTCAAAAATCTCCGCCACCGAGTATTTCAATGGCGCGTAGACGTTACGATGCCAGTGGAACTCATCGCCACCTTCCGCTGCCGCATCCGCCGCACGCTTTAGTTCACCTGCAACAATCGACAGCTGCATTGAAAGACGCAGCGTAGAGAATTCGCGCTGACGAATGTAGTAATCCGTGATGCCAATTCCCAATGGCGTTAAACGATATATAGCGTTGCCTTCCGCCTGCTCGCTGGTAAAGCGGTTCAGCAGACGTTGACGCACCATATCGTTGATCGCGTTGTTGGCGCGTACGCCGATGGTTTCGCTGGTTTGCTCAAACGCATCACTCACATGGCGGAACGCATCCACCAGCTCACCTTCACTCATCTCGCCGTCAAGTCGCTCACCGTTCAGGGTCGCGACCGCCAGCAGGAACGAAAGTCTGTCTACCGGCAGAGAGATGGAGAAGTCATTTTTTCTGGCCCAGGCAACCAGTTCGGGGACTGTCTGGGAAAATTCACTCATAAATTATCCTTGCATCTGCGGCTCGGGCCGAACTTTTAATCGCGGTGACATGAATATAGCGCCCAAGGCTGATATACGGTTCCTGGCGGCAATAGCGCGTTTCTAACTCAAGTAACATTTCAAAGTCGTCATGCTGTTTATGTTTATCTCGCAGATAATCATGAAACACACGGACGCCCGTTTTACCGGTTATCTGCCAACCGATCTCGTCCAGCCACTGGTAGACCTGCCCCGGATCGCGCGGGTAGTCCGGTGAAAGCGTGCGCTTTTTACGTTTCGGCATCCCCACCTGCACATAGTCAAAGTTCCCTGCGACCATGTTATGCATCAACAGACCGTTAGCATTGTAGAACATTAACGACAGCGCGCCGCCTGAACGCAATACTGACCACAGAGTCTGCAACACGTTGACCGGATCTGTCACCCACTCCAGCACAGCATGAAACAATATCAGATCAACCGGGCTTTCCAAATGCGAAGCAACATCCTGAGCGGCGCATTGTATAAAATGCATGTTCCCGCTCACACCTTTTGCCTCTGCCGCCTGTTGCGCTCGGGCGATCATCTCGCCAGACAGATCGCATAATGTGACGAAATGTCCTCGTTCCGCCATTTTGATGGCCGTTTGCCCTTCACCACCACCGGCATCCAGAATGTGCAGTTTTTGCTCACCGAACGTTTCCAGTAATCGATCCAGATCCTGCCAAAGGATAGCCTGTCTTAATTGACCTTTGGTGGTGCCGTAAATGTTACGGGAAAACTTCTCTGCAATGTCATCAAAATTGCGATCCCGCATCGGGCTCTCCGCATACTGGCTTTAGGGTGACTAAGTAAAACCGCTATTTTGTCACACCCACGCCGAGAATGAACCTTCCTGGTGTAATATCCCTGCAGATCCCCTGCTGTATGGTTAAAAAAGGAACCAAAAAGGATGCTTTTTACGCTGAAGAAAGTGATTGGCGGTATGATGCTGCCGCTGCCACTGATGCTAATTATGATGGGTATTGGCCTGGCGCTGGTCTGGTTCAGTCGCTTTCAAAAAACAGGGAAAGTGTGTATTAGCCTGAGTTGGCTGGCACTGTTACTCCTTAGTTTACAGCCCGTCGCCGACAGACTGTTGAAACCGATTGAGGACAGTTATCCAACGTGGCAAGGTTCGCAAAAAGTAGAATATATTGTGGTGCTGGGCGGAGGGTATACCTGGAATCCGCAGTGGGCGCCGAGTTCAAATCTGATCAGCAACAGCCTTCCACGTCTGAATGAAGGTATTCGCCTATGGCGCGCAAACCCGGGATCGAAGCTCATCTTTACCGGCGCTGCTGCAAAGACGAATAACGTCAGTACCGCAGAAGCTGGCGCCCGCGTAGCGCAGTCGCTGGGGGTGCCAGCCGATGAAATCATCACCCTGGATCACCCCACAGATACCGAAGAAGAAGCCGCAGCGGTAAAGAAAGCCATCGGCAATGCGCCGTTCCTGCTGGTAACCTCTGCCTCCCACTTACCGCGGGCGATGATCTTCTTCCAGCAGGCCGGCTTGCATCCGCTGCCAGCGCCAGCCAATCAGTTAGCAATTGATTCACCGCTTAATCCGTGGGAGCGCGCTATACCTTCACCCGTCTGGTTGATGCACAGCGATCGCGTTGGTTACGAAACCCTGGGACGCATCTGGCAGTGGCTGAAAGGATCGGAACATTGACAGGAATGTTGCCTGATAAGATGTTCACATGTTTATCATGCGAGCCACGGCAGCAATGATTTCGTTGCCAGGTCAAAGTTGGAACGATTAAAGCGTCCGGTGTTGACCAATTGCGTCACTTCATCCCATAACACATACAACCAGCGCCGCCAGATGAATGACTCCGCCACTGGCGCGCGCTGCAGGTATTGCCAAAGCAGGCTTTCCGCCAGCGCATTATCCATCAGGCGGAACAGTTCATATTCCCTTGGCGCCCACAGCATCAACCCCGGTCCCACCATAGCCAGAAGCTGATCGCTACGGGCGTCTTTGAGCATGCTACGTAAACTGAAATTACCGTGGATCAGCACGCAGTTATCATTGAATCCTGCAAATAAGGTAGGTAAGCACTCACGGGTGCGAAACAGGATCCGCTTGTCCTGCATCGTTAGCCCGGTATTGTTGAACTGATTTAACGTGGTCCACAGCACCTCAACCCGCTGACGATACCAGGATGGCCAGATATTCTCTTGCGTGTTATCCACCATTCCCACGCAGCCAGCACTATCCTGCCGATGCCATGACAGCAGACCTTCTACGATCTGATCTTTTAAATGTTCCCAGCGTTCGGGCGTTCGGGCAGGCGCTTCCACCGGCACTCCACGTAAACGCTCAAGCAGTAGCACATCAGGACCGGGATGTTCCTCGTGGGTTAAGACTCCATAAATGACGGGCATACGCACCGTACCGCTGCGCGCCAGCATGGAGGTTTTCCATGCCAACTGCTGCGCCATACCCGGCGTGGTGAAACTTCTCGCCATCAGTGGCATCGGATTTCCCTGGCTGTCGTACAGTGACCACAGGGCCGTATCCACTTTTTCATTCACGCATTCTATACGACTGAGTTTTTCACCCAACAGATGACTGAGTTCGGCACGCAACTGTTCCATTTCGGATTGCCCTCATAAATGCTACTGCTTTCATAATGAGCGTCGTGCAGACAGATGTCACCCGGATGAGATCAATTGATGAAAAGAAAAGTGGCGGGAAAGCGTAACGATATGACACTCCTCCCAAAAATTCGCGTCATCAGGGGGAGTGTCGTGAGAAAAACTAACGCATTTCGGCGCGAACGCGCTCAAGATCTTCGGCAGTGTCTACGCCGGTACCGGGTACTTCTTTTGCGACGGCAACATGAATTTTTTCGCCGTACCACAGCACACGTAGTTGCTCCAGCATTTCAATATGCTCAAGCGGGCTAGGCTGCCAGTTAACATAACGGCGGATAAAACCAGCGCGATAGCCGTAAATACCCAGATGTCGCAGGAAGGTGTCACCCACCGTTTCCAGGCTTTTAGCGAAACGGTCGCGATCCCACGGAATGGTCGCGCGTGAAAAATAGAGCGCATAACCTTCGGCGTCCAGAACGACTTTCACCGCATTCGGATTAAATGCCTCTTCCGCACTGTGAATCGGGGCAGCAAGGGTCGCCATACCGACCTGGCGCTGTGCTAGATTCTCAGCGACCTGGCGAATAATGACCGCCGGGATCATCGGCTCATCACCCTGTACGTTCACAATAACGGTATCATCGCTAAAGCCACATTTCTCGACGACTTCCGCCAGACGCTCCGTACCGGACTGGTGATCGGCGCGGGTCATGCATACTTCCCCCCCCACCGCTTCTACCGCGCGAGCGACATCTTCGTGATCGGTCGCAACAATAATACGTTCAGCGCCAGATTCACGCGCTCGCTCCAGCACATGCACGATCATCGGCTTGCCATTGATATCCAGCAGCGGCTTGCCCGGCAAACGTGTGGACGCATAACGCGCAGGAATAATGACCACAAAACTCATGATTTACTCTCATCAGCAGTCAGAACGCGAGCTTCGGTTTCCAGTAACACGGGAATGCCATCACGCAGTGGGAAAGCAAGGTTATCCAGTTTACAAATCAGTTCCTGTTTTTCCTGGTTAAACCAGAGTTTGCCATTGCATACCGGGCAGGCAATGATTTCAAGCAGACGATGATCCATAGTTCCTCCAGATGGACCGGATTGTGAATCCGTAAATATTAACATAATCGCTTACCGTGCTGGGTCTATTTCCCAACCATGGCGTGCATCAGCAAATAAACCTTCAGGATAGCGTCCCAGCGTCACACGTGTTGCCTGCTGCCAGCGGGCAAAATCATCGATCGCCTGAAACAATCCTTTTTGCAGAGTAACCCCAGGTTTGACGCCATCCTGTAACCACAGCGAAATCACTTCCAGTACGCCCGTTTTGCGGTGCATTTTGGCATCCATCCGCCCAACTAACTGCCCGCGATGCAGCAGCGGCAAGACGAAATAACCATACTGACGTTTCGGTGCTGGCGTGTAACATTCGAGCCGATAGCTAAAATCGAATAGCTGCTCTGCCCGTTTACGATCCCAGACCACCGGATCAAAGGGTGATAATACTGCGCTATGCGTCGCCGTTAATTTACCCGTCAATGCCTGCTCCAGCAGCGGCTGAAGGTGGCTATGCAGCCACAGGGTTCCTAACCCTTCGACATCGACAGGAATAATCTGTTGCTGCTGTGCACGTACGTTGCACCAGTTTTTTAGCGCCGGACGCTTCAGGCGATAGTAGTCTGCCAGCCATTGTTCGCGAAAAATCCCCAGACTGCGGGCGCTGTTATCCAGCATGAGGCTTTCAGCTTCTTCCTGTGAAAGCCGGTCGCGTTCATCATCCCAGTGCGGCATGACGCGATGGGTTAAATCATACACTCGCTGGAAATTACGCCGTTCCACCACCATCACTTTCCCGGCGGTGAACAGGCCTTCAAGATGACGCTTATGCGGTTTCCATGCCCACCAGCCGCTGGCCCCCTTGCGCAGATGCTCAAAATCGGCAGAGCGTACTGGTCCGTTATGCTGGATGTGCTGGAGCAGTTGCTCAATCTCATGCGCATGTTCTTTCATCCACTCCGCTTTATACTTCCAGCCCATTTTCTCCGGGGCCAGCATGCGGTGACGTATCAGCATAAAGTCGCTACGCGGCAAAAAGCAGGCCTCGTGCGCCCAGTATTCCATCAGTTCGCCCCGCGGCAATGCGTCATCCAGCCACTGGGGCGAATAATCACCCAACCGACTAAACAGCACCAGGTAAGGGCTGCGCGACACAATATTGATGGTATCGATTTGCAATAACGACATGCGCGAAATGGTAGCAAGAATATCTGCTGGGGTTGCCCGACGGCGTGTTTTTTTCAGCAGCCCTTGAGCGGCAAGGTGAAGATGACGGGCATCCGTTAAAGAAAGACGCGGCAACGACATTTATGGCCTCATAAATGATTCGCTGCCGCAGCGTGAATCAGTTAGCGAGTCAGCGAGATTAAGCTATCCAGCAACATATCAGGCCGATCGCCTGACAAATGAGCGTCAACAGGTAAATACCACCAGTTTTCATCGGCAAATGCACGGCACTTAACCGCATCTTTTTCCGTCATCACCAGCGTTTGCCCGGCGTCTGCAAACGCACTGACGTCACTGTAGGTCAGAGACTGATGGTCTGCCAGCGCAATACTTTTTTGCACGCTGGCACCGCATGCTTCCAGCGTGGCAAAAAAACGCGGTGGATGGCCAATGCCCGCCATGGCGACAATATTGGACAGCTGCGACACATCGCGGCGTTCACCCGTACGTAAATTAACGGCCAGCCCCGGTTCAAGTCGCATAGGGATTTCCCCTGGCTGCGCAACGCCACCGTTAACGATAGTCGCATCCACCGATTTAAGCCGGCCTGCGCGTTCCCGCATGGGACCCGCGGGAAGCCACCAGCCATTGCCAAACCGACGTTCTCCGTCAATAACCACGATTTCAACATCTCGCGCCAGACGGTAGTGCTGTAGCCCATCGTCCGTCACAATAATCTGCACATCGTGTTGGGCCAAAATGGCTTTGACCGCATCCGATCTTACCGGGGATACCGCTACGGGCACGCCGGTACGTTGGGCGATCAGCACAGGTTCATCACCCGCTTCTGCCGTAGTGGTATCTGCGGTCAGTAGCAGCGGGTAAGCAGCCGCTTTCCCGCCATAACCACGCGACACCACGCCCACGCGAATCCCACGTTGACGCAGTTGTTCAACCAGCCAAATCACCACTGGCGTTTTGCCATTGCCGCCAGCGGTCAGGTTTCCGACCACCACAACCGGGACTGGTGCACGCCACGCGCGTTTAATCCCAAGCTTGTAACATAAGCGGATCCCCCCGCTGACCAGGCCATACAGCCAGGAGAGCGGGAGTAACAGTCGCCACAGCGGCGACTCACCAGACCAGATTCGAGCGATCATTGACCGAATTGCATTTTGTGTAATTGTGCATACACCCCACGCTGCTCAATCAGCTCGCTATGGGTTCCACGCTCAACAATAATACCGTCTTCCACCACGATGATTTCATCCGCCTGTTCAATGGTAGAAAGGCGGTGAGCAATCACCAGGGAGGTACGGTTTTTCTGAAGCTCATCCAGAGCAGCCTGAATTGCGCGTTCAGACTCGGTATCGAGTGCCGACGTTGCTTCATCAAGGATCAGAATCGGACTGTCACGCAACAAGGCGCGGGCAATAGCGATACGCTGGCGCTGACCACCAGATAGCAGGACGCCGTTTTCGCCAATCACCGTATCCAGGCCATTGTCCATCTTATTGATGAAATCCATGGCGTAAGCCATTTTCGCCGCTTTTTCGATCTGCTCACGGCTGTACAAATCGGTACGCGCGTAGGCGATGTTGTTGGCAACCGTATCGTTAAACAGGTGCACATTCTGCGAAACCAACGCAACCTGATCGCGCAGGGATGCCAGGGTATATTCACGTAGATCGTGTCCGTCCATCAGAATCTGCCCTTCATCAATATCATAGAAGCGCGTGATCAAGCTGGCGATAGTGGATTTCCCGGAACCCGAACGGCCAACCAGGGCAACGGTTTTCCCCGCTGGGATACTCAGGTTGATGTTGCGCAGCGCAGGTACTTCACGTCCAGGATAGGTGAATGTCACGTTGCGGAATTCGAGATTGCCGGTAGCGCGTTCGATTTCGCGTGTACCTTCATCTTTTTCCTGCTCGCTATCCAGAATCGTAAATAAGGTCTGGCAGGCCGCCATACCGCGCTGGAACTGCGCGTTGACGTTGGTCAGCGATTTCAACGGACGCATCAGCGCGATCATTGACGAGAAGACAACCGTAATTGTCCCTGCAGTCAGGTTTTCCATTACGCTTGGGAAGCTGGCTGCATACAACACGAAGGCCAGAGCCAGAGACGCAATCAGCTGGATGATAGGATCGGAGATAGAAGAGGCGGAAACCATCTTCATGCCCTGCAAACGCATCTTATTGCTGACTTTATCAAAGCGCTTAGTTTCGACTTCCTGACCACCAAAAATCAGAACTTCTTTGTGGCCTTTCAGCATCTGCTCCGCACTGGTCGTAACCTGACCCATGGTGTTTTGCATATTTTTACTGATGCTACGAAAACGCTTGGAAACTATACGAATCGCCACTGAAACAATTGGCGCCAGTACAATCAGGATCAATGACAGCTGCCAGCTGTAATAGAACATCATGATAAACAGGCCAATAATTGAAGCCCCTTCACGTACCACGGTGATCAGCGCGCCGGAGGACGATGATGCGACCTGCTCTGAATCATAGGTAATACGTGACAACAGCGTACCTGTAGACTGTTTATCAAAAAAGGAGACCGGCATGCCCATCATATGGCCAAACAGGCGGCGACGCATGGTCATGACCACTTTGCCTGATACCCATGAGATGCAGTAGCTGGAGACATAGCTGGTGAATCCGCGAAGAACCATTAGTCCAATGACCACCAGCGGCATCCACAGCAGCACCGAGCGATCCGTTTTACCAAAACCATCATCCAGTAATGGCTTAAGGAGCGATAGCATGAAGGTATCGCTGGCCGCGTTCAGGATTAACGCTATACCCGCCACGATCAGACCCGATTTAAAAGGCGCTATGGTTGGCCATAGTCGGCGAAACGTCTGCCACGTAGAGAGATCTTTATCGTTATGCATTCAAAAAACCAGCATTTGTTAGAATAGCCGCATATTCTACCCGTTATCCTCCGACACGCCAAACCACTGATGATACCAACGAGGTAAAATCTGATCCCGCAAGCTGTTTATTCGCCAGTTTTTTTGATAAAAATCCAGCGTAATCTGCCCCTGGTGTGGTGTATCCAGCCATTGATAATTTTGTTGCCGATAACGTTGCTTCACTTTCCTGGACGGGAGACGCCAGGCATTGTAACGGGATGCGGAGGCTAACGCGGCCTGCCCGCCGACCCGCTGAATCAGCGCCTGAGATGATGAGGTATTGCTACCATGATGTGGAACCTGTACCACCGTAGACTGCAGATGCTGCCAGTAGTGACTTAGCATTTTTTGTTCAGCGGGAGACTCAATATCTCCGGTCAGCAGAATACTCTGATGCCCGTCATCGACCTTAACCACGCAGGAGTGGTTATTTCCCAGATCTTTATTTCCACGCACGGGCCAATGCGCACTAAAGGTTAACCCTTGCCATTGCCAGCGCTCCCCGCGTAAACACGGGAGATGCCCTTCCCAACCTAATGGGCTTCTTATCCATAGCGACGGCCAGGTTTGCTGCAGCGAGCGCAACCCGCCCCGGTGATCCATATGCTCGTGGCTTAAAATAACGCCTTCTGGCTCCAGGTTGTGCCAGCGTAACCAGGGAATAATCAGTTGTTGCGCGCTATCGCCTTCAGGCCATGCCAGACCGGTATCGTAAAGAATCGCTTTCCCATTGCGCGCAATGACCATCGCCAGCCCCTGCCCGACGTCCAGCATATGCACTTGCCAGACATCAGTACGTGGCGTTCGCCAGAACGGAGCGCTCAGTAAAAGGAGCACAGTGACGCAAACTACCGGTATAGTTCGCCACACGTTCAGCCGATATGCGATGAGCAGGAGTCCGGGTAAAAATGCAAGCCATTGCCAACGTGCATCAATATTGATCCACCCTTCAGGCAGGCTCCTGAGCCCCCAAAATAATAGCGCGAGGGAGCGATCCGCTAAATACCATAGGTTCGACTCAACCATCGCCAGCCCGGTTAAATGCACGATCATGCCTGCTAATATCAATGGTACGGAAATAAATGTAACCAGCGGTACAGCAAACAAATTCGCCAGAAATGAGGTCAGGCTAACACCGTGAAACATCGCGATTTGCACAGGCAGAAGCAGGAGCGTAATTCCCAATTGCAAATGAGCAAGCGCCAGAAATTGGCGTCCAATGCGCGACAGCGGCCAATCCGGCATCGGAACCCATTGATACCAGAACAGCAGCGCCGCAACGGCAAAAGCAGACAACCACAGACTTTGTGAAAGAACGGCGACAGGATCCACCACCAGAATGGCTGCCAGACAGCAGATCCACACCGACCATCCACTCCACTGCCTGCCGCTGAGTTTTAGCCCTCCCCAGACCAGTAGCGCAACAACCGTACGTAATGCCGGGGGCTGTAGCCCCGTTAACCAGGCATAGAATGTTGCGCAGACGATCCCGCCAACTAACGGAACCTGCCAGCAAATCCATCTGGTTGAAATAAAAAATTGCCCCGCGCGAATTAATCCTGCAGCCAGAAGTGCGGCAAATGCAATATGCAGCCCGGAGATAGCCATCAAATGGGCCGTACCGGTATCTCGCATAATGGTTTTCACCGCTTGTGACACGGACAAGCGCTCCCCCATTCCCAGGCCCAGTATAACCTGCTGCCAGGGATAGTCAGCGAGCGCGCTTTTCAACGAGGAGAGATACCTCGAACGCAAACTGCATTGTTGTGTGATAACCGAAGCCTGCAAAAATCTTCCCGTCAGCAGCTGGTGCTGCGCCAATGCGTAACGCTGGCTATCAAACCCGCCCTCGTTCAATTGACCGTGTATGGCACGAACCTTCAACGTCATCGCCCATGTCTGGCCCGCACAAACGTTGCCGGGTAGGTACTGCCCATACAGAGTAATTCCGATGGCAGGAAATACCCGCTTCCCCTGCAGATGCGTGATCTGGCCGTAGTGCGTTGTCATATTATCGGTTCCGGTTATCCGCACGATGGCCTGCTGACTTTTTGCTGGCAGCGTATTACCGGCCCACAGCGCATCTTTCGCTGCCAGAACTCCCCAAAGAAAAAATAGCAGGGTTAATCCGGCGAAACGTACAAGTCTGTGACAAATAAGGCAGAGCAGAATTGCCAGACCAAATATAACGCCGATGCACAGCATGTCAGGTAACGCAGGTAATAGCATAAGCGGGAGAATGCCGAATAATGCACTCGTACTAACCGTTGTTATTTTCATCAGTCACCTCCCTGTAGCAGGAAGTGTGCAGTAATGTTCGACGGTTGTCTGGTGCCAATTTAGCGTTATACGGTATGCATTCCGCTAACATTTAGCGGCGCTTGTAACGTGCAAATTAACTGGGATGGAGATTCCAGGATGGGCTGGCAGAAATGAAAAAAGCACCCATGCGGGTGCTTTTCTCGGCGTTAAGTCTCGCTAAAAACTTAACCGTAAATATTGGCGCGATCGCGCAGTTCTTTACCTGGTTTAAAGTGCGGAACGTATTTTCCTTCCAGGTCCACTTTATCGCCGGTCTTCGGATTACGTCCGGTGCGCGGTGCGCGGTAATGCAAAGAGAAACTGCCGAAACCGCGGATTTCAATACGCTCGCCCTGCGCAAGAGTCGAGGCCATATGTTCCAGCATCTCTTTAACTGCATCTTCAACCGCTTTCGCGGGAATATGAGGTTGCTGGGTTGCAAGTCTTTCAATCAATTCTGACTTGGTCATGATTCCTCCGGTTCCTTAAAGGCATAATTAGCTGCTGCATTGATTAAGGGCGGCCTTAGCCGCCCTTTGTCATTGATTACAGGACGAATCCTGTAATCTGTCAAGCTACTCGTCACCCTTTGTGCTGTTAACAGCACAAAGGATTTAGGAGCACTCGATATTACTCGCCTTTAGCTGCTTTGAAAGCTTCAGCCATTGCGTTGTTAGAGAAGTTAGCATCTTCCTGTTTGTTAACAGTTGCGATTGCATCTTTCTCATCAGCTTCGTCTTTAGCACGAACAGACAGGCTGATTGCACGGTTCTTACGATCAACGCCGGTGAATTTAGCTTCAACGTCGTCGCCTACGCTCAGAACCAGAGTTGCATCTTCAACGCGGTCGCGGGAAGCTTCAGAAGCGCGCAGGTAACCTTCAACGCCGTCAGCCAGTTCTACGGTTGCGCCTTTAGCATCAACTGCAGTGACTTTACCGTTTACGATTGCGCCTTTCTTGTTCAGTGCAACCCAGTTGTTGAACGGATCTTCTGCGAGCTGTTTAACGCCCAGAGAGATACGCTCACGCTCTGCGTCAACCTGCAGAACAACAGCTGCGATTTCGTCGCCTTTTTTGTATTCACGAACTGCTTCTTCGCCTGCAACGTTCCAGGAGATGTCAGACAGGTGAACCAGGCCGTCGATGCCGCCGTCCAGGCCGATGAAGATACCGAAGTCAGTGATAGACTTGATTTTACCTTCAACACGGTCGCCCTTGTTGTGGGTTTCCGCGAACTGCTGCCATGGGTTGTTTTTGCACTGCTTCAGACCCAGGGAGATACGACGACGTTCTTCGTCGATATCCAGAACCATAACTTCCACTACATCGCCAACGTTAACAACTTTGGACGGGTGGATGTTTTTGTTGGTCCAATCCATTTCGGAAACGTGAACCAGGCCTTCAACGCCTTCTTCGATTTCAACGAAGCAGCCGTAGTCGGTCAGGTTGGTCACGCGACCAGTCAGTTTGGTACCTTCCGGATAACGCTTAGCGATAGCTACCCATGGATCTTCGCCCAGCTGTTTCAGGCCCAGAGATACACGAGTACGCTCGCGGTCGAACTTCAGCACTTTAACAGTGATTTCGTCGCCAACGTTTACGATTTCGCTCGGATGCTTAACGCGTTTCCATGCCATGTCGGTGATGTGCAGCAGGCCGTCAACGCCACCCAGATCAACGAATGCACCGTAGTCAGTGAGGTTCTTAACGATACCTTTAACTTCCATGCCTTCCTGCAGGTTTTCCAGCAGCTGATCGCGTTCTGCGCTGTTTTCGGATTCGATAACGGCACGACGGGAAACAACAACGTTGTTACGCTTCTGATCCAGCTTGATTACTTTGAATTCAAGCTCTTTGCCTTCCAGGTGCAGCGTGTCGCGGACCGGACGAACGTCTACCAGGGAACCCGGCAGGAACGCGCGAATACCATTCAGCTCAACAGTGAAGCCACCCTTGACTTTGCCATTGATAACACCAGTAACGGTTGCAGCTTCTTCGTAAGCTTTTTCCAGCGTGATCCAAGCTTCGTGACGTTTAGCTTTTTCACGGGACAGCAGGGTTTCACCGAAGCCGTCTTCTACTGCATCCAGAGCAACGTCAACTTCGTCACCAACCTGGATTTCCAACTCGCCCTGGGCGTTTTTGAACTGCTCTGCCGGAATGGCGGACTCAGATTTCAGACCAGCGTCAACCAGTACTACGTCTTTGTCGATAGCAACAACAACACCACGAACGATGGAACCCGGACGGGTTTCGATTTCTTTTAAGGATTCTTCAAACAGTTGAGCAAAAGATTCAGTCATGTTTAATCTTCAGGTTTCATATTTAACGTCCACCTGGCTCCATGCCGGATGGGGTTGTTTAACATACCCGCTGTCAATCCATTGCAACGGGGGTACTGCAAATTCGGTCGCACTTAAGCGAGTGCCAGTTTTTGGCGCGCGTATTGTAACGCTTTTTCAATCACTTGCTCAATGCTTAATCGGGTTGAATCCAAAACTAAAGCATCAGCAGCGGGAACCAGCGGCGCTACAGCACGGTTACGATCGCGGAAATCGCGTTCTTCGATCTCGGCCAAAAGGCGTTCAAAGTTAACACTAAAGCCCTTTTCCTGCAACTGTAGCATACGTCTATGCGCACGTTCTTGCGAGGAGGCGTCCAGGAAAATTTTCACTGGTGCATCCGGGAACACCACGGTCCCCATGTCTCGTCCGTCGGCAATCAGGCCGGGCGCTTCACGAAACGCGCGTTGACGACGTAACAGCGCTTCGCGTACGCGAGGAAACGCAGCGACCTGAGATGCGGCATTCGCTACTTCCTGGGTGCGGATTTCGCCGCTGACATCTTCACCTTCCAGAATGACTTCCAGGTTGCCGTCCGTTGAGATAAAACGCACATCCAGGTGTGAGGCAAGCGGTACCAGAGCATCTTCAGATGTGACATCAACATGGTGATGCAACGCTGCGAGCGCCAGTACGCGGTAGATCGCGCCTGAATCTAACAGATGCCATTGCAATGCTTCCGCCATTGCCTTGCACAAGGTGCCTTTTCCTGCACCACTTGGGCCATCAATGGTAATAACCGGGGCAATTGCCGTCATCTTTTTCTCCTTAAACGGGCATACGTTAACGTGAACGCCGCGCATTATACGCGCCAACGCTAATAATCGTTAACACAGAGTGTAAAAACCCGATTAGTCTGTAACGATGTGAGGAAGAATTGCGCAATTATAGCGGGCTGGCGAGAAACCAGCCCGGAAGATGACACTGATTTACTTTTTATCTGCAGCGATGCGCTCACGAATATGCGGAGCGCGATCGTCAGATGTGAGGATCAGGCAGGTGTACTAATACGCGCCAACTGTTCGAAATAATCCGGGAAGGTTTTGGCGGTACATTTAGGGTCCAGAATGGTCACCGGCGTGTCAGACAACGCCACCAGCGAGAAACACATCGCCATGCGGTGATCGTTGTAGGTCGCGATCTCCGCAAACTGTAACGTCGCCGGTGGTGTAACGCGAATATAGTCTTCGCCCTCTTCAACGATCGCGCCCACTTTACGCAACTCGGTCGCCATCGCGAACAGGCGGTCGGTCTCTTTGACACGCCAGTTGTAGATGTTACGTAAAGTCGTGGTGCCTTTAGCGAACAGCGCTGCCGTGGCAATGGTCATCGCCGCATCGGGAATATGGTTCATATCCATGTCTACCGCGTTCAACTCACCGTGAGTACAGGCAATAAAGTCATCGCCCCAGGTAATGGTCGCGCCCATTTTTTCCAGCACATCAGCGAAGCGGATATCACCCTGCATACTGTTGCGGCCAATCCCGGTGACTTTTACCGTACCGCCTTTAATGGCTCCCGCTGCGAGAAAATAGGAAGCGGAAGAAGCATCGCCTTCAACCAGATATGCACCCGGTGACTGATACTGCTGCTGACCCTGCACAACAAAGCGCTGGTAGTTCTGATTCTCAATTTCAACACCAAACGTTTTCATCAGGTTCAGTGTGATATCAATGTAAGGTTTAGATACCAGCTCGCCTTTAATGGCGATCGTCGTATCCTGCGGCGCCAGTGGCGCAGTCATCAGCAGCGCAGTCAGGAACTGGCTGGATACGCTGCCGTCTACCTCAACCTGTCCTCCGGTAAAGCCACCGCGCAGACGTAAAGGCGGATAGTTTTCCTGCTCCAGGTATTCAATGTTGGCTCCGCCCTGGCGTAACGCATCAACCAGATGGCCAATCGGGCGCTCTTTCATGCGCGGCTCGCCTGTCAACACGATGTCATTACTGCCCAGACACAGCGCAGCGGCCAGTGGGCGCATTGCGGTTCCGGCATTGCCAAGGAACAGTTCTACTGCGCCTTCGGCATGCAGCGCGCCGCCATTGCCGATAATCTCGCAACGCGTACGGTCGGCAGAAAGGGTATAGCTAATTCCTAACGCATTCAGAGCATTAAGCATATGGCGGACATCATCGCTGTCCAGCAGATTAGTCAGGACAGTGGTGCCATTTGCTAATGCAGCCAGCAGCAAAGCGCGGTTAGAAACACTTTTGGATCCAGGCAGATTGATGGTGCCATCCACCCGCGCAATGGGTTGTAACGTCAGGGATTCCATGAAACTCGACTCTCAAAAACAGACATAAAAACCCCACAGACTGGCTGTGGGGATGAAAATACAGCAGATTAACCGCGGCGGCGCTCGAAATCGACCATGAAATCGGTCAGCGCTTTTACACCTTCTAGCGGCATTGCATTGTAGATGGACGCGCGCATACCGCCGACCACACGGTGCCCTTTCAACGCGTGCAGACCCGCAGCGAAAGACTCTTCCAGGAAGAGTTTATCCAGTGCGCTGTCAGCAAGCTGGAACGGTACGTTCATGCGTGAACGGTTCGATTTTGCCACGTCGTTACGGTAGAAATCGCTGTTATCGATTACGCCGTACAGCAGTTCCGCTTTTTGCTGGTTAATTTTATCCATCGCGTTAACACCGCCCTGCTCTTTCAGCCATTTAAAGACCAGGCCAGACAGATACCAGGCAAAGGTTGGCGGCGTGTTGAACATGGAGTCGTTGTCATTCAGCACGGTATAGTCGAGGATTGACGGGCATGACACATGAGCCTTACCCAGCAAATCTTCACGTACGATGACAATGGTCAGCCCGGCCGGGCCGATGTTTTTCTGCGCCCCGGCATAAATTACGCCATAACGGCTCACGTCAAGAGGTGCGGAAAGAATGGTAGAGGACAGATCCGCCGTAACCACTACATTGCTGGCAAAATTCGGCGTTTCATCGATCGCAATGCCATCAATGGTTTCATTCGGGCAATAGTGCAAATACGCCGCGTTGTCAGAAAGCTGCCATTCGCTCATTGGCTTAACAGCACGCAGTCCGTCAACGGTGACTTTGGCGTCGATAACGTTTGGCGTACAGTATTTTTTCGCTTCTTTAATTGCGCTGGCGGCCCAATAACCGGCATCAACGTAATCCGCCGTGGTTTTGTCACCCAGAATATTTAACGGGATACCCGCAAACTGCCCGCGCCCACCGCCATGGCAGAACAACACTTTATAGTTGGAGGGGATGCTGAGAAGATCGCGAAAATCCTGCTCCGCTTCCTCTGCGACCTGGATGAATTCTTTGCCACGGTGGCTAATTTCCATCACCGACGTGCCAAGACCGTTCCAGTCGCGAAGATCCTGTTGAGCCAGTTTAAGTACTTCTGCCGGTAACATTGCCGGACCTGAACTAAAATTGAAGACCTGAGCCATTTCCCCTCACCACGTTGTGTTGTTGTCCAATCAACATCCTGTCATTGGCGATAATCCGGTGACAGACATTGGTATAAGTTATTCCTGTGGATATCGGTTTTATCATTCAGTGACACGCGCCGCAATGGGTAAAACTGGCCGGGGTAAAAATGTGTCATTGGTCACACAACAGAATCTATCGGATTGACGGGTAAAAACCGAGATTTTCGCTGTCAGGTGACCCGTTTTGCCCGACTGGCCTTCGACCATTCTGGATTTGCACAGCGTGGACATAATTGATGATCTCCGGCGTTCATTTGCACCACTTCACTACACCGTATACAGGCATAGTCCCCAGCTTCAGGTATCACTTTAAATCGCTGTGTACAGCGTTTAGGCAAAATACTGAGCCCCGGCTTTACGTCTTCATCGGCAAAGAAATAGACGCTGATTTGCCCATTTGTCTCCAGGATGGCCAGTCTCACCTGTCCCAATTGCTCCACGCCGTTCAAACGCAACTCCATAAAGAATTCGAATTCCGTCATATTGGCGCTATTGAGCTTCGACCATGCCAGCTCGCCGTCCTCAATGATCACAACGGGCTTGCCCTCCAGCAAATCCTCCATTTTCTCGCTATGCGCCATCAGCCACATAACCAGCCGATACAGCACGGCAAGCGTAATAAAGACCACCAGCACCGGCAGCATCGGGACATCATCATAAAATGCCACGTCTCCCGCCGCAGACCCCAGCGTAAGGATGATCAGCACTTCAAAAAGCGACATCTGGCGTACGCCGCGACGTCCGGTGATTTTTAAAAACAGAAAAACCAATATAAAGGTATAGAGGCTGCGCAGAGCAACTTCTCCCAGAAAATCCATGGGCACCTTATCCAGTACCATTCGGTGTAAATCGAAAGCTTTCATTATTATGCTCTAAACGTGGTTGGCTGTAGGAAAGCATAGCTAATACTTTTATTTACGTCTGAACTCCGGCGACGATAGCGCCATTCATTTAAAACCCGTATCATTGCGCGCTTTCCGTACGACAAAAGTGATTTTCATGACGCAAACATTTATCCCCGGCAAAGATGCCGCTCTGGAAGACTCCATCGCTCGCTTCCAGCAAAAATTGCTCGACCTTGGTTTTCAAATTGAAGAAGCCTCGTGGTTGAATCCCGTCCCTAACGTCTGGTCTGTACATATTCGCGACAAAGAATGCGCGCTGTGCTTCACCAACGGTAAAGGCGCGACGAAAAAAGCGGCGCTGGCTTCCGCGCTGGGCGAATATTTTGAGCGTCTGTCGACTAACTATTTCTTTGCTGATTTCTGGCTGGGTGAAACCATCGCCAACGGCCCATTCGTGCATTATCCGAACGAAAAATGGTTCCCGTTGACTGAAGAAGACGACGTACCAGAAGGTCTACTGGATGCTCGTCTGCGTGCGTTTTACGATCCAGACAACGAACTGACTGGCAGCATGCTTATCGATCTGCAATCCGGTAATGAAGAACGTGGGGTCTGTGGCCTACCGTTTACCCGTCAGTCGGATAACCAGACCGTCTATATTCCGATGAATATTATTGGCAACCTGTACGTTTCTAACGGCATGTCTGCGGGTAACACCCGAAACGAAGCGCGCGTTCAGGGCCTGTCTGAAGTCTTTGAGCGTCATGTGAAGAACCGTATTATTGCGGAAAGCATCAGCCTGCCGGAAATCCCGGCCGAAGTCATGGCGCGCTACCCGGCAGTGGTGGAGTCCATCGCCAAACTGGAAGCGGAAGGTTTCCCAATTTTCGCCTATGATGGCTCGCTGGGCGGCAAGTATCCGGTGATTTGCGTTGTCCTGTTCAACCCGGCCAATGGTACCTGCTTTGCCTCCTTCGGTGCGCACCCGGATTTCGGCGTTGCGCTGGAGCGTACCGTCACTGAACTGCTGCAGGGCCGTGGTCTGAAAGATCTTGATGTCTTCACCCCACCAACCTTTGACGACGAAGAAGTGGCTGAACACACTAACCTTGAAACCCACTTCATCGATTCCAGCGGCCTGATCTCCTGGGATCTGTTCAAGCAGGATGCTGACTATCCGTTCGTTGACTGGAATTTCTCCGGTACCACCGAAGAAGAGTTCGCCACCCTGATGGCCATCTTCAATGCTGAAGATAAAGAAGTGTATATCGCCGACTACGAGCACCTGAGCGTTTACGCGTGCCGCATTATTGTTCCGGGAATGTCTGACATCTATCCGGCTGAAGATCTGTGGTTAGCCAACAACGCCATGGGCGCCCATCTGCGTGACACTATTCTCTCGCTTCCGGGCAGTGAATGGGATAAAGAAGACTATCTCAATCTGATCGAACAACTGGATGAAGAAGGCTTTGACGACTTCACCCGCGTACGCGAGCTGCTCGGTCTGGCAACCGGTGCGGATAACGGTTGGTACACCCTGCGCATTGGCGAGCTTAAAGTGATGCTGGCGCTGGCCGGCGGCGACCTGGAGCAGGCGCTGGTCTGGACAGAATGGACGATGGAATTCAACGCCTCTGTCTTTAGCGCTGAACGTGCCAACTACTACCGCTGTCTGCAAACGCTGCTGCTGCTATCTCAGGAAGAAGATCGTCAGCCGCTACAATATCTAAACGCGTTTGTTCGCATGTACGGTGCCGAGGCGGTTGAAGCCGCAAGTGCAGCATTAAGTGGCGAAGCGTCGTTCTACGGGCTTCAAACTGTTGATAGCGATCTGCAGGCTTTCCCGGCGCATCAGTCTCTGCTGAAAGCTTACGAAAAACTGCAGCGCGCGAAAGCAGCACATTGGTCAAAATAGTGACAATCAGCCTGCGCTGAGTAGGCTAAAGGTATTGTCTGGGCTATATTACGGGGCGCTTAATGCGCCCTGTTTTTTATTTTGGTCAAATCAAAAAATAAATGTAAAAACAAGGTTAAATATTAGTAGTTGATATTAAGAAAATTAGCTTATTAATGTGGTTTTTTATCTCAATTACTCCATTTTAATTAACCGCCCCAGAGGAGACAGAAAGAAAAAATTCAACTCACTTTATAATTTTTAAAATTTATTTTTATTTGGATAATCAACAAGTTACACCGTAATCGCATAAAAACCATGCGCCTTACGGGCCTATAAGCCAGGCGAGATATGATCTATATCAAATTCTCATCTATAATGCTTTGTTAGTATCTCGTCGCCGACTTAATAAAGAGAGAGTTAGTGTGAAAGCTGACAACCCTTTTGATCTTATTCTTCCTGCTGCAATGGCCAAAGTTGCCGAAGAAGCAGGCGTCTATAAAGCAACGAAACATCCGCTTAAGACGTTCTATCTGGCAATTACTGCCGGTGTATTCATTTCAATTGCCTTTGTTTTCTATATCACCGCCACAACCGGTACCGGCACAATGCCTTTCGGCATGGCGAAGCTAGTAGGTGGTATCTGCTTTTCCCTGGGGCTGATTCTCTGCGTTGTCTGCGGTGCAGACCTCTTCACCTCAACCGTACTGATTGTCGTAGCGAAAGCCAGTGGTCGCATCACCTGGGGCCAATTGGCTAAAAACTGGCTTAACGTTTATGTCGGCAACCTGATTGGCGCCCTGATCTTCGTGTTACTCATGTGGCTTTCTGGCGAGTATATGACCGCTAACGGCGCGTGGGGTCTCAACGTCCTGCAAACAGCCGACCACAAAGTGCACCATACTTTTGTTGAGGCGGTAAGTCTTGGCATCCTGGCGAACCTGATGGTGTGTCTGGCAGTATGGATGAGCTATTCGGGTCGCAGCTTGATGGACAAAGCGTTTATCATGGTATTACCGGTCGCAATGTTTGTTGCCAGCGGTTTTGAGCACAGTATCGCAAACATGTTTATGATCCCTATGGGTATTGTAATTCGCGATTTCGCCACCCCGGAATTCTGGACCGCTGTTGGGTCTTCTCCGGAGAATTTTTCTCACCTGACCGTGATGAATTTCATCACCGATAACCTGATTCCGGTTACGATCGGCAACATTATCGGCGGCGGTTTGTTGGTCGGGTTGACATACTGGGTCATTTATCTGCGTGGTAACGATCATCATTAATCTGATGATGCCCATTACACGCAGTAAATAAAAAATCCACTTAAGAAGGTAGGTGTTACATGTCCGAGCTTAATGAAAAGTTAGCCACAGCCTGGGAAGGTTTTACCAAAGGTGATTGGCAGAATGAAGTAAACGTCCGTGACTTCATTCAGAAAAACTACACTCCGTATGAGGGTGACGAGTCCTTCCTGGCTGGCGCAACTGATGCGACCACTGCACTGTGGGACAGCGTGATGGAAGGCGTTAAACAGGAAAACCGCACTCACGCGCCTGTTGACTTTGACACCTCCGTTGCTTCTACCATCACTTCTCACGACGCTGGCTACATCAACAAAGCGCTCGAGAAAATTGTTGGTCTGCAGACTGAAGCTCCGCTGAAACGTGCGATCATTCCGTTTGGCGGCATCAAAATGGTTGAAGGTTCCTGCAAAGCGTACAATCGCGAACTGGACCCGATGCTGAAAAAAATCTTCACCGAATACCGCAAAACCCACAACCAGGGCGTATTCGATGTTTACACCAAAGACATTCTGAACTGCCGTAAATCCGGTGTTCTGACTGGTCTGCCAGATGCCTATGGCCGTGGCCGTATCATCGGTGACTACCGTCGCGTTGCGCTGTACGGTATCGACTACCTGATGAAAGACAAATACGCTCAGTTCGTCTCTCTGCAGTCCGATCTGGAAAACGGCGTAAACCTGGAAGCCACTATCCGTCTGCGTGAAGAAATTGCTGAACAGCACCGCGCACTGGGTCAGATCAAAGAAATGGCTGCTAAATATGGCTGCGATATCTCTGGTCCGGCAACCAACGCTCAGGAAGCTATCCAGTGGACTTACTTCGGCTACCTGGCCGCGGTTAAATCTCAGAACGGCGCAGCAATGTCCTTCGGTCGCGTATCCACCTTCCTGGATGCCTACATCGAACGTGATATCAAAGCAGGCAAAATCACCGAGCAAGACGCTCAGGAAATGATTGACCACCTGGTCATGAAACTGCGTATGGTTCGTTTCCTGCGTACCCCTGAATATGATGAACTGTTCTCCGGTGACCCGATTTGGGCAACTGAATCTATCGGTGGTATGGGCGTTGATGGCCGTACTCTGGTTACCAAAAACAGCTTCCGCTTCCTGAATACCCTGTACACCATGGGTCCTTCTCCGGAGCCGAACATCACCGTTCTGTGGTCTGAAAAACTGCCTCTGAACTTCAAGAAATTCGCCGCTAAAGTGTCCATCGACACCTCTTCTCTGCAGTACGAGAACGATGACCTGATGCGTCCGGACTTCAACAACGACGACTACGCTATCGCTTGCTGCGTAAGCCCGATGGTTGTTGGTAAACAAATGCAGTTCTTCGGTGCGCGTGCAAACCTGGCGAAAACCATGCTGTACGCAATCAACGGCGGCGTTGATGAAAAACTGAAAATGCAGGTTGGTCCTAAATCTGAACCGATCAAAGGCGACGTTCTGAACTTCGACGAAGTTATGGAGCGCATGGATCACTTCATGGACTGGCTGGCTAAACAGTACGTCACTGCACTGAACGTTATCCACTACATGCACGACAAGTACAGCTACGAAGCCTCTCTGATGGCGCTGCACGACCGTGACGTTATCCGCACCATGGCGTGTGGTATCGCTGGTCTGTCCGTTGCTGCTGACTCCCTGTCTGCAATCAAATATGCGAAAGTTAAACCGATTCGTGACGAAGACGGTCTGGCTGTCGACTTCGAAATCGAAGGCGAATACCCGCAGTTTGGTAACAACGACTCTCGCGTTGATGACATGGCGGTTGACCTGGTAGAACGTTTCATGAAGAAAATTCAGAAACTGACTACTTATCGTAACGCTATCCCGACTCAGTCTGTTCTGACCATCACCTCTAACGTGGTTTATGGTAAGAAAACCGGTAACACCCCAGATGGTCGTCGTGCTGGCGCGCCGTTCGGACCGGGTGCTAACCCAATGCACGGTCGTGACCAGAAAGGTGCTGTTGCCTCTCTGACCTCCGTTGCTAAACTGCCGTTTGCTTACGCTAAAGATGGTATCTCTTACACCTTCTCTATCGTTCCGAACGCACTGGGTAAAGACGACGAAGTTCGTAAGACCAACCTGGCTGGTCTGATGGATGGTTACTTCCACCACGAAGCGTCCATCGAAGGTGGTCAGCACCTGAACGTGAACGTCATGAACCGTGAAATGCTGCTGGATGCGATGGAACATCCGGAAAAATATCCGCAGCTGACCATCCGTGTTTCTGGCTACGCAGTACGTTTTAACTCCCTGACTAAAGAACAGCAGCAGGACGTTATTACTCGTACCTTCACTCAGACCATGTAATTGGTTTTGACTGAAATCGTACTTTAAAAAGCGTACAATAAAGGCTCCACGTAAGTGGGGCCTTTTTAATAGCCTGCTTTGTCAGCTATCTATACTTATGGATAGCAGCCAAAACAGACTCGACACAGTTAATAACTGTGCACTAACACTGGCCCCGGATGGGCCACACCTGGAGAAACACCGCAATGTCAGTTATTGGTCGCATTCACTCCTTTGAATCCTGTGGCACTGTTGATGGCCCGGGCATCCGTTTTATTACCTTCTTCCAGGGCTGCCTGATGCGCTGCCTGTATTGTCATAACCGTGACACATGGGATACGCACGGCGGCAAAGAAGTCACCGTCGACGAGTTAATGAAAGAGGTCGTGACCTACCGCCACTTTATGAACGCCTCCGGTGGCGGTGTAACAGCGTCCGGTGGCGAAGCTATCCTGCAAGCTGAATTTGTACGCGACTGGTTTCGTGCCTGTAAAAAAGAAGGTATTCATACCTGTCTGGATACCAACGGTTTTGTTCGCCGCTACGATCCGGTGATCGATGAATTGCTGGAAGTCACCGACCTGGTGATGCTCGATCTCAAACAGATGAATGATGAAATCCATCAGAATCTGGTGGGCGTATCTAACCATCGTACGCTTGAGTTCGCACG
>NZ_JAHLRC010000003.1:0-113570 GCF_018919545.1 Citrobacter sp. S46_ASV_140 | reverse complement strand
AAATCGGCAATACGGACGACACAATGAAACAACACGAATCGGCGGATAATTCTCAAGGCCAACTCTTTATTGTACCTACTCCTATAGGAAATTTGGCTGATATTACCCAACGAGCGCTCGAAGTTTTACAAGCCGTTGATTTGATTGCCGCTGAAGACACTCGTCATACAGGACTCTTGTTACAACACTTCGCGATTAACGCGCGTTTGTTCGCTTTACATGATCACAACGAGCAGCAAAAGGCCGAAACGCTGGTGGCGAAGCTTAAAGAAGGGCAAAACATTGCGCTGGTTTCCGATGCCGGAACGCCGCTGATTAACGATCCTGGCTACCATCTGGTACGGACCTGTCGCGAAGCAGGGATCCGCGTTGTTCCCCTGCCAGGCCCTTGCGCGGCGATTGCTGCCCTGAGCGCTGCAGGTCTGCCTTCAGACCGCTTTTGCTATGAAGGTTTTCTGCCTGCCAAATCGAAAGGGCGTCGTGATGCGATGAAAGCCATTGAGGCTGAACCGCGTACGCTTATTTTTTATGAATCTACCCACCGTTTGCTGGATAGCCTGGAAGACATGGTTGCCGTCTGGGGCGAATCCCGCTACGTGGTGTTGGCGCGTGAGTTGACCAAAACCTGGGAAACCATTCACGGCGCGCCGGTCGGCGAACTGCTGGCGTGGGTCAAGGAAGATGAAAACCGTCGAAAAGGCGAAATGGTGCTGATTGTCGAAGGACACAAAGCGCAAGAAGACGACCTTCCGGCTGATGCGCTGCGTACGCTGGCCTTATTGCAGGCAGAGCTGCCGCTGAAAAAGGCCGCCGCACTGGCCGCTGAGATCCACGGCGTGAAGAAGAATGCGCTGTATAAGTACGCGCTGGAACAGCAGGGGGAGTAACAGTGAGTACCTACCAACCACCTTTCGTCATCACTCCATTGATCCTCAATCAAGTCATTGAAATTGGGGAGTTGATGGGAAATTGGGCGGCGATGGCTGGTAGGGCATCTCCTCTTTTGCGCAAAGAGAATCGTATTCGCACTATTCAGGCCTCTTTAGCGATTGAGCATAATTCGTTGACTACGGAACAAGTCACCGCTCTGATGGAGGGGAAACGTATTCTGGCTCCGGCTAAAGATATACAGGAAGTCAGAAATGCGATTCTGGCCTATGAAAAAATGTCAGAGTGGAAAAGTGAAAGACTCTCCGATCTTTTACAGGCACATCAAATCCTGATGATGGGGCTTGTCGATAACCCGGGTCAATTGCGATCCGGCAATGTCGGTGTTTACAGGGAGAAACAGCTTATCCATATGGCCCCACCGGCGTCACAAGTTCTTCGATTGATGAATGACCTACTGGGCTGGTTAAAAACGACAGAGCTCCACCCACTGATTGCTGGTGCTATTTTCCATTATGAATTTGAATTCATTCATCCTTTTGCCGACGGCAATGGACGGATGGGCCGGTTGTGGCAGACATTAATCCTCCGTGAGTGGCGATCGGAATTGGCGTGGTTACCAGTAGAGACACTGATCCACTACCAACAGGATCGCTACTACCAGGTGTTAGGGCAGTGCGATCGGCAAAGTAGCTGCACGCCATTTATAGAATTTATCCTTGAAAACATCATCTCTGCTTTGCAAGAGGGATTGGGGAAATCATCAGCCCTGTCGGAAGAAATGTCGGAAGAAATGTCGGAAGAAATGTCGGAAGAAATGTCGCCTGATTTACTGGATATTGAAAAACGCATACTACAAATCTTGTCGAATCAGCCAGGCAGATCCGCCAAAAGTATCGCTGATGAGTGTGAAATCTCAGCCCGAACTGTAGAACGCTATCTGAAAGCGTTGCAGCTAAAAGGTAAACTGCAACGCGTTGGCGCGACGAAAGGGGGGCTATGGAGGGTAATTTAAACGACCAGCAGTTCAACCCCTGTTTTGGCCAGCGCTGATTTATCCTGTTTGCTGATACTGTCGTCGGTTATTACGCAGTTAATCTTCTCCATTGGAAGTACCTGATTAAAACCTCGTCGGTTAAATTTTGTTGCATCCAGTACGGCAATAACCTTATGTGCCGCAGCAGCCATCACGCTACTAATCGAATAGCCTTCGTTGAATGTCGTTATACCATTAGTGGCATCAATCCCGTCGGCGCCAACGAACATCAGGTCTGCGCTTATCCCTTGAAGGGAACGTTCAGCGATAGTGCCATGCATTGAATGAGTTTTGTGACGCACCGTGCCGCCGCAGACGACCAGCGTAATGTCTTTGTTTTCCGATAACGTAAACGCAGCGGGCAGGCTATTGGTAATAACTGTGATATTACTTTTTCGGTTTAGCGCCTCAGCGATCAGTAAGGTCGTGCTTCCGCTATCCAGAATCACGGTCATTCCTTCCTCGACCATTGCCGTTGCAGCCTGAGCGATCCGCTTTTTGGGATCGCTGGCAAGCTGATACCGGTCTTCTAATAATACTTCCTGATTGTCACCTTCAGCCAGATGGCTTCCTGGTTTTGCCGCACCGCCATGAAAACGGGTGACCAGACCCTTCTCTTCTAATAACCGCAGGTCGGCGCGAATGGTTACTTCAGAAATACCAAAGGTATTCGAAAGATCCATTACCAGTACGCTACCTTGCGTATTAATCAGGTCGACAATTTTATTCCTTCTCTCAAATGAGTTCATATTGATTTGCCTGATAATTTGACTGCCACTAGTTTAATCGAAGGATTGCGAAAGGTGAACGCTAAATTTCGAAAGTAAATGTGAGCCAGCGCAGGTTGCTGGCTCGTTGGGTCAGGAGAGTTTGAGCAGAATTTTCCCCTGCATCGGCGCGCCATTGAGTGACTTGACGGCGCTGGCAAAGCTGTCGGCATCACCACTGTGGGCAATTAACGGCTCAAGCTGTAAGCGTTTCTCCGTGAGTAAACGGGCAGCGGTTTCCCACTCTTCTCCAGGCCATGGGCTGGAATAGTTCATCCAACTGCCAAGGATGGTTAACTCTTTACGCAATATTTGCCCAAAAACACCTGAAGCTAGCGCCAGATCGTGATGCAGCGTACCGACTAATGCCAGTTGAGCGCGAGGTCCGGCAATTTCGATCGACAGAGTAACAGTTTGTGGGGTTCCCGCAGTCTCCAGGATGAGTTGGTCAAATTGAATGTTCTCCAGACCGGAGTGGATCTCGGTCGCACTCATCTCCCGACTGTTAAACACATAGGTTGCCCCCAGTTCTTTTGCTAACGCCAGCTTCTGCGGGTTGATATCAATCGCCGTGATGCTTTTTGCGCCGAGTTCGCGAGCACATTGCATTGCCAGTAAACCGATAGTACCTGCACCAACGATGATCACGTTTTTGCCTTCGCATCCCTGAGCGAGGTGAAAAGCATGCAGGCCAACGGTAATGGGCTCAATGAATGCGCCATCATCAATCGGCATTTCTGAAGGCAGGCGGAACAGGTTGGCGCGTTTTACCACCACATATTCTGCATTGCCGCCTTCGCTGCGCGATCCGACAAACTGATATTGCTTACACAATGAGAAATATCCACGCTCGCACTGAGGACAGTGGAAGCAGGGGAGCAGCGGTACGCAGGCAACGGCATCTCCGGGTTGTAGATCGGTTACGCCCGCGCCGTAAGACTCAACATAGCCACTGAACTCATGCCCAAGTGTGATTGGATAATAGTGAGCGCCATGATTGAAGACTCGGGGAATATCTGAGCCGCAAAGCCCTGAACTGACCACCTTGACCAGTACATCTTCATCAGTTTGTAGTTGTGGTATGGGACGTTCTTCAACGCGTACGTCGCCCTCAGCGTGAATAACCACTGATTTCATAAGTGTCTCCAGAAAAGTGAAGGGGAGCAAATGCTCCCCAGAAATTAAGATGCGGTCTGGCTTTCTGTTATGGCTGCCGCTTTTTCAGCCGCCACGAAATTACGCGCCCGACGCCAGGTCAGCAGTACACCCAACAGGTAAATAGCACCGATAATGATGAAACCCACCACGTTCTGCCAGGTGAAGAGCTGGATTAGCAGCCAGGTGATTGGGGAACCGCCCTGGTCCATTGAAGCCACCATGCCACCAGCTTTCAATGCGCCCGCATTGGCGGCTAGCTGGGTATGTAAACCAATGGTTTGCGTGGCTATCCAAAGGGTGATACCCATGATGATGACGCCGGAGATCAGCGTGCGGAAAAGGTTTCCCTGATGAACGGCTACCGCCATGGCGACAAAGAAACCAATGGTCGCGAGATCGCCGAATGGCAGAACCTGGTTTCCTGGTACCAGAACGGCAATCAGAATGGTCAGCGGGATAAAGATAAGACTGGCGGAAACCACCGACGTATGGCCGAGCAGTAGCGCAGGATCCAGGCCAATCAAGAACTCCTGTCCACCAAATTTTGCCTGCAGGCGCTTGCGAGCATGCTTTGCAATGGGAGTGAGTCCATCCATAATCGGTTTAATTACGCGTGGCATGAGCAACATAACGGCAGCTGTTTTAACCGCCAGTTGGAGCACAGCTTTAACGTCATACCCTGCCAGCATGCCGATCACTAACCCCATCACAAAACCGACGGTGACGGGTTCTCCGAAGGGGCCGAAGCGTTTTTGTACATCATCCGCACTGAAATGAATGCGGTTCAGACCTGGGATTTTTTCAATGATCGTATCAACCAGGACCGCTATCGGGCCCAGATATGCCGAGGAACCATGTGGAATGGCGATGCCTTCCAGGCCAAAAAAGTCGCGCGTGTCTTTGGCAAACCAGTCGCCCAGTTTGTAAACGAAGGCGGCATGAACAACCACACCGAGGATGCCCAACCAGTATGAACCGGTCGCCAGATGCAACATGGCGCCGGTAAACGTCATATGCCAGATATTCCAGATGTCGACATTCACCACACGGGTCATGCGGGTAACCAGCATCAGGATATTCACCCCAATGGCGACAGGAATCGCAATTAACGCAATTTGCGAAGCCCAGGTCATCGGTGATGAACCAGGCCAGCCGACATCGATGACGTGCAGGTTGATTTGAAACTGTTCTGCCATTGCTTTTGCGGCAGGTCCAATAGAGTCCAGCATCAGGCCGATTACCAGACCGATGCCGACAAACCCAATCCCGATATGCAGACCAGATTTAAAACAATCCCCGAGCTTCATTCCCAGCAATTTTGAGAAGATGATGATCACTAACGGCAGCATAACCGTTGGACCTAAATCGAGGATATAACGCATTATTTCGCTAAACATGGCGTTACCCCACGAGGATGGTCAGGATTTTTTGCTGCAATGCTTCGATACCCACGCCTGAGACAAAAGGCATGCCGTGAACCACCGGGATATCGCCAAATGTACGGTCAACGCGAGCCGTGGTACAAATGAGGTCTGCGCCGTCCATATAGGTTTCGATTTCTGTTACACGACACTGAACCAGGTCGAGTTGTATATTGTTGGCTTCACAGAGTTCTTTAATTTCTTCCGCAGCCATTGTTGAAGTTGCTACAGCACCGCCACAGGCCACAATTACTTTACGTTTCATAGGGTATTCCTTTTATTATCAGTTTTTTATCAAATCTGGGCACAGAGCTCAGACTCAAGGATTTTTTCCCGAAAGAGCATTGCCAGTTCTGCATCGGGCGCATTCAGTAATGCTTCAATGGTGTTCGGGTTTTGTAGCTCACTAAACAGACGACGCAGGAGCTTCAGTTGTGCCGTCGGGTTCTCAACGATTAAGGCGATAATTAAAGAGACGGCGATCTCTTCATCATCATCCGCTTGTTGAAAGTTGACCGGTGTATCCGGGCGAATCAGATAGATAGCAGGAGATTTAGCATGAACAGCTTCACAATGTGGAATCGCAACGGCATGACGTTCCAGCGCTATTCCAGTTGGAAAGGTTGCTTCACGCTCAATCAGGGCCTGCGGGTAGCTTTCGTGCACGACCCCTTTGGCCAGCATCTCCTCCCCAATATGTGTCAGCGCATGCTGACACGAGCTAAAGTTAATTCCTGTTCGGACAAAAAGTTGGCTCATATATTCTCCTGATTTCAGGCAAGTGCTGGTGCGCAACCAAAGCGATAGGCGCGCAGAACGTCCTGAATTTTGTCGATAATCAGATTGTGTGGCGTCGCGGTTAACGTTCCTTCAGACAGACGCTCAAATTGCACGGGCATAAATTGGCTAATTAGCCCCAGTGGTAAAGCGACGTCATTAAGATTGGTTATTAATTTCTCTACGCTTTGACGAATGCGGGGATGCGGCCAGTAGTAACGAATACGGTCGGAGAGACTGAAGTGAATATCAACCATCGCCTGACTCCAGGTTGGGCGATAGTATTTTTTCCAGTAGCCCGGTTCATTCAACATAACTTCGTCAATCACTTCCAATACCCGGCTTCTCTGCTCCGGAGATACCAGTTCATTTTCCATTTGCGCAAGGGCAAAAATAGCTTCACGCAGAGCGAAGGTGAGTGCTGGACCCACTTTCAAAATCGCATAGTGATCGCGTACCAGCGCACGGTATGCCTGGCGGGTTTGATAATCGGTAGAATGCGCTTCGTAGACCATTGGGGTCTCTTTGACCCAGGCGGAAAGCGCTTTTGCAGCTTGTGGCTGATAGTGAATAATTTGAGTGTGATCGAATTCGACGCCGGGCTGGACCACAATGGCGATTACGCGCGTTAACGCTTCTTCAAGCCCTAATGCACTGAAGGCAACCTGATGGGTTTCCAGTGTCCGGGCGGCATCTTCTTCACGTGTGACATGAACGCTACCGATGGTGGTGGCTTCTCCTCCTGGTACGGGAACTTCTGTGCCAATCACGTAAGTCAGTTGGCGTTTCTGTTCTTCGGTTGCTGTTGATTCTGCTGCCTGGCAAAGTATGGCTGCTCGCTGAGCAACAACCATCGGGTCTAGCGGTGTCGGATCGTCAGCGCAGGACATTGAAGCATCAAGATGGATTTTGCTGAATCCTGCGGCGACGTAAGCTTTAATCAAGGCTACGGATTTCTCCATCGCTTCTGCCGCTACTTCATTTTGCCAGCAGTTAGGGCCGAGGTGATCGCCCCCCAGGATCAGTCTTTCTCGAGGGAAGCCAATTTCTTGTGCGATGCCATAGACAAAATCACGGAAATCGGCGGGTTTCATCCCGGTATAGCCACCAAACTGATTAACCTGATTAGACGTTGCTTCGATCAGAACTTTACTGTCCGTATTGAGATCAAAGCGTAATGCGGATTCAATGACCAACGGATGTGCTGAACAAACAGAACAAATACCTAAATGTTCACCTGCTTTATGACGAGAGATTATTTCTTTCACTTCTATCTCCGATATCTTTTGTTTATCTTCATAATATTTTTGGATTGAAGGCAAAGGGTAAAAGCAGCTTTCGTGATCCAGCTTTAAAACAGACCTTTGCCAGAATTCATACAATTCATATTAATCAGTTACTTATAGTTTTCCTTCGCAACCGCAGTCGGCAATGACTTTACGTACCACTTCTTTCATGGCGGCTTTTGCTGGCACCATGTAATGCCGTGGGTCATTCGCATTGGTATGTGTACTCAGATAGGTTTTGAGTGCGCCAGAAAAGGCGATTTTGAGTTCGGTAGCGACGTTGACTTTGCAGATCCCTAAAGAGATGGCGCGCTTAATATCATGTGCTGGCAGGCCGGATGCGCCATGTAGAACCAGTGGAATATCAACGGACTGACGAATTTCTGTTAGCCGTTCAAAATCCAGTTTAGGTTCAGTGCTATACAGACCATGAGCCGTGCCAATCGCGACCGCCAGTGAGTCGATACCGGTTTTTTCCACGAACTCCCGAGCCTGTTCTGGGTGGGTATAAAGCGCATCTTTTCCGTCCACGATTAGGTCATCTTCTTGTCCACCCAACCGTCCCAGCTCAGCTTCAACGCTAACGTCATAGCGATGGCAGTAATCTGTTACGTGTTTAACTAACGCAATGTTGTCGACAAACGGCAGATGGGAACCATCGATCATGACGGAGCGAATACCTGTAGCGACTTTCTCTTCAATATCGGTGGCGCTTTCATGGTGATCGAGATGGATGGCGAGAGGATGGTTCCAGCATCTTGCCAGTTCACTGGCGATTGCAACGATATTACCGACACCGGCATAGCTAAAAGTGCCAGGCGTGCCGGCGACGATCAACGGAGAGCGTAGTTCGGCTGCTGTTTCCACGACAACCTGTAAGGTCTCCAGGTTGTGAATGTTAAACGCCGGTACGGCATAGCCTTCTCGCTGTGCCTTCTTCAGCATCATTTTGCTTGAGATGATAAACATACTTCCTCCGAAGTCTTTCGATTGCTTTCTTCGAAATAAAGTATAGGGTTTCGTAACGTTTTTTTGTGATTTCGATCTGATAAATGAAAGTTTCGAAAGAAAAGGGAGGGTTGCGAAAGTATATGGCGAAAAAAAAAGCATGCCCGAAGGCATGCTCATGAAGAAAAAACGTGGATAATCAGGTCACTGGCGCCGGGTTAAACACCGCCAGTTGGTTATGCAGTCCCCATTGATCCGAGAAGGTTTTCTTACGCCCGCTGGCGACGTCGAGAATAAACTCGAACAGTTTCAGACCCACGTCTTCAATGGTTTCTTCCCCGGTGGCGATGGTGCCTGCGTTGATGTCCATCAGGTCAAACCAACGGTTGGCCAGCTCGGTACGGGTCGCCATTTTTATCACCGGCACGGCCATCAGGCCGTACGGCGTACCGCGACCGGTGGTGAACACCTGCACGGTGATCCCGGAAGCGACCTGCTGCGTACCGCAGACAAAATCGCTGGCGGGTGTAGCCGCGTAAATCAGGCCACGTTTGGTTGGGCGTTGGCCCGGCGACAAGACTTCGACAATCGCGCTCTTGCCAGACTTGGCAATAGAACCCAGCGCTTTTTCCACCACGTTTGCCAGACCGCCTTTCTTGTTGCCAGGAGAAGGGTTGGCGCTGCGATCCGTTTTGCCCATATCAAGGTAGTTATCGTACCAGGCCATCTCTTCGAGCAGGCGTTTACCTACTTCTTCGTTAATCGCACGTGGGGTCAGAAGATGGATGGCATCGCGCACTTCGGTAACCTCAGAGAACATTACGGTGGCGCCGCAGCGTACTAACAGGTCGGAGGCATAACCGACCGCCGGGTTGGCCGTCACGCCTGAAAACGCATCGCTGCCGCCGCACTGCATGCCGACCACCAGTTCTGACGCCGGGCAGGTTTCACGCTGGCGTTGATTGAGTTTTGCCAGATGGCGTTCGGCCACCTGCAAAATATCGGCAACCATCAATTGAAAGCCAACGTGTTTTTCATCCTGCAGGCTGACGATGCTGGCGCTGTCGACCGGAATACTTTTCACATCGTGCGTACCTTCCAGCAGGCGCTCTGGCTGCAGTTTTTCGCAGCCGAGGCCAATGACCATCACTTCACCGCCAAAGTTCGGGTTTAGCGCAATATTGTGAATGGTACGAATCGGCACGATGGCGGCTGGGGCATTAATCGCCACGCCGCAGCCGTAAAGATGATTGAGTCCGACCACGCCGTCAACGTTCGGGTATTTTGGCAGCAGATCGCGCTCAATGATTTTCACCACATAATCCACCACGCCCGCCACGCAGTGCACACTGGTGGAAATACCGAGCAGATTCTTGGTGCCGACACTACCGTCTGCATTGCGATAACCTTCGAAGGTGTAACCTTCAAGAGGCGGCAGCGGTTCTGGCACTTTGGTTGCCAGCGGCAGCGTCTCCAGCGGCGGGGCCTTGGGTAGCTCAACCATTGATTCATCAATCCAACTGCCGCGTGGGATATCGCGAACGGCATAGCCTATCACTTCGCCATAACGCACGATTTCGCCGCGAACAGGAATATCCAGGAGCGCCACTTTATGTCCCTGGGGAATATGTTCAATGAGTTCCAGTCCGTCTGGAAAACGCGTCCCAGCTTTCAGACCATTGTCATTGACAATTATCGCCACATTATCTGTTTCGTGAACTTTAATATAAAACGCCGTTGGCGATTCTTGTCTGATTTCGATGTCGGCCATTGTCCAGTATTCTCCAACAAGGTGGTGATAATAGTGTGGATATTTATATTTTGAATCTAATTATAAGTAATAAAGATTCGGTATCGTGAAATAAGAATGTCAGGAGTTTATCGCCAAGAATGTGATGATGATCACTTAAACTTAGCAAGGCCGCCCCACCAGGGGTAGCAATACGTAAATGTGTGCATTAGCGCCCATGTATGTGTGCATATGCCCAAAACATTATTTTAATAACGCATGTTTAATGAGCGCTTGCACAATGATTAACGTTGCGCTGCTGATTATACTAAATCACGGTTTCATAGCGTCTGATAAATTATTATGCATTCTTATTATCAGTAATTTATCACCAGGAATATCTACCCAATAATAATAAAAATTTAATGTACCCGAGGTAATTAGAATGATTCTGGATACAGTTGTCGAGAAAAAGAAAGGCACGCACACCCGTTACTTAATATTGCTGATAATATTTATCGTTACAGCCGTTAACTATGCGGACCGTGCAACGCTGTCAATTGCCGGCACGGAAGTGGCGAAAGAGTTACAGCTCAGTGCCATCTCAATGGGGTACATTTTCTCCGCTTTCGGCTGGGCTTACCTGTTAATGCAAATCCCCGGCGGCTGGCTGCTGGATAAGTTCGGTTCAAAGAAAGTCTATACCTACAGCCTGTTCTTCTGGTCGCTGTTTACCTTCCTGCAGGGCTTTGTCGACATGTTCCCGCTGGCCTGGGCGGGTATTTCAATGTTCATCATGCGCTTTATGCTGGGCTTCTCGGAAGCGCCGTCCTTCCCGGCGAATGCCCGGATCGTGGCGGCCTGGTTCCCGACGAAAGAGCGCGGTACGGCGTCCGCAATTTTTAACTCCGCACAGTATTTCTCTCTGGCGCTGTTTTCGCCGCTGCTGGGCTGGCTGACCTTCGCCTGGGGCTGGGAACACGTCTTTACCGTGATGGGCGTGATTGGTTTTGTGCTCACCGGGCTGTGGGTAAAGTTTATTCATAACCCAACCGATCACCCGCGTATGTCGCAAGAAGAGCTGAAGTTTATCTCTGAAAACGGCGCGGTCGTGGATATGGACCATAAAAAGCCGGGTGATGTGAAGTCAGGCGGTCCTAAACTGCATTATATCAAGCAGTTGCTCACTAACCGTATGATGCTCGGCGTGTTCTTCGGACAGTATTTTATCAACACAATTACCTGGTTTTTCCTCACCTGGTTCCCGATTTACCTGGTACAGGAAAAAGGCATGTCGATCCTGAAAGTGGGCCTGGTGGCTTCGATTCCTGCGCTGTGCGGATTTGCCGGTGGCGTACTCGGCGGCGTGTTCTCTGATTATCTGATTAAACGTGGCTTCAGCATCACTCTGGCACGTAAGCTGCCGATTGTGCTCGGAATGCTGCTCGCCTCGACCATTATTCTGTGTAACTACACCGATAACACCACCCTGGTGGTGGCGCTGATGGCGCTGGCGTTCTTCGGTAAAGGCTTCGGGGCGCTGGGGTGGCCGGTGATTTCCGATACTGCGCCGAAAGAGATTGTCGGTCTGTGCGGTGGGGTATTTAACGTATTTGGCAATGTGGCTTCCATCGTCACCCCGCTGGTGATTGGGTATCTGGTGAGCGAGCTGCACTCATTTAATGCTGCGCTGATGTTTGTAGGGTGCTCGGCGCTGATGGCAATGGTTTGCTACCTGTTTATTGTCGGTGACATTAAACGTATGGAATTGCAGAAATAAACAAAGGTGTAAGCGATGAATAACACGATTTTTCCGAATAAGTTTAAAGCGGCTCTCGCGGCGCAACAGATTCAGATTGGCTGCTGGTCTGCATTAGCCAACCCAATCAGTACCGAAGTTTTAGGCCTGGCGGGTTTTGACTGGCTGGTGCTGGACGGCGAACACGCGCCGAACGACATATCGACGTTTATCCCGCAATTGATGGCGCTGAAAGGCAGCGCCAGCGCGCCGGTAGTGCGCGTACCGACCAACGAGCCGGTAATTATCAAACGCCTGCTGGATATCGGATTTTACAACTTCCTGATCCCGTTCGTGGAGACGGAAGAAGAGGCGGTGAACGCCGTGGCGTCGACCCGCTATCCGCCGGAAGGTATTCGCGGCGTGTCCGTATCCCATCGCGCCAATATGTTTGGCACCGTACCGGACTATTTTGCGCAGTCGAATAAGAACATCACCATCATCGTGCAGATCGAAAGTCAGCAGGGCGTTGATAACGTTGACGCAATCGCGGCGACAGAAGGCGTCGACGGGGTCTTCGTCGGCCCAAGCGATCTGGCTGCGGCGTTAGGCCACCTCGGCAATGCGTCACATCCTGATGTGCAGAAAGCTATCCAGCACATTTTTGCCCGCGCGAAAGCACACGGCAAACCAAGCGGCATTCTGGCCCCGGTAGAGGCGGATGCGCGTCGTTATCTGGAGTGGGGCGCGACGTTTGTTGCCGTTGGCAGCGATCTTGGCGTGTTCCGTTCAGCCACGCAAAAATTGGCTGATTCTTTTAAGAAATAACCCCCCCTCGACAGTAGAGAGAGATAAAGACATGACAATGAAAGTTGGTTTTATTGGCCTCGGTATTATGGGTAAACCAATGAGTAAAAACCTCCTCAAGGCAGGTTACTCGCTGGTGGTTGCTGACCGTAACCCGGAATCCATTGCGGAAGTGATTGCCGCAGGCGCAGAAACCGCCGCCACGGCGAAAGATATTGCCGAGCAGTGCGATGTGATCATCACCATGCTGCCGAATTCTCCACATGTGAAAGAAGTGGCGCTGGGAGAGGGCGGCATTATTGAAGGGGCGAAACCGGGGACAGTGCTGATCGACATGAGCTCCATCGCGCCGTTAGCCAGCCGTGAAATCAGCGACGCGCTGAAAGCGAAAGGCGTGGATATGCTGGACGCGCCGGTAAGCGGCGGCGAACCGAAAGCCATCGACGGTACTCTGTCGGTGATGGTTGGCGGTGATAAAGCGATTTTTGACAAATATTACGATCTGCTGAAGGCGATGGCAGGTTCCGTGGTACATACCGGTGACATCGGCGCGGGTAACGTCACCAAGCTGGCGAATCAGGTGATTGTGGCGCTGAACATTGCGGCAATGTCCGAAGCGCTGACGCTGGCGACCAAAGCGGGCGTAAACCCGGATCTGGTGTATCAGGCGATCCGTGGTGGGCTGGCGGGAAGCACCGTACTGGATGCGAAAGCGCCAATGGTTATGGACAGAAACTTTAAGCCGGGTTTCCGTATCGACCTGCATATTAAAGATCTGGCGAACGCGCTGGATACCTCTCATGGCGTTGGCGCTCAGTTACCGCTGACTGCTGCAGTCATGGAGATGATGCAGGCGCTACGCGCTGATGGGCTGGGCACCGCCGATCATAGCGCACTCGCATGCTACTACGAAAAACTGGCGAAAGTGGAAGTCACTCGCTAACAAGAAGGGCGCGGATGCGCGCCCTGTATTTCTTGCCTTGCGCGGCACTGTCAGGCTACATAACTATGAAAATCGTAATTGCCCCAGACTCTTATAAAGAAAGCCTTTCTGCCACCGAGGTAGCTCAGGCAATAGAAAAAGGATTTCGGGAAATTTTCCCCGATGCGCAATATGTTTCTGTCCCGGTTGCCGATGGTGGTGAAGGAACGGTCGAAGCCATGATTGCCGCTACGCAGGGGAGTGAACATTCAGCGTGGGTGACAGGGCCGCTGGGCGAAAAAGTGAATGCCTGCTGGGGCATGTCTGGAGATGGTAAAACCGCGTTTATCGAAATGGCGGCAGCCAGCGGTCTGGCGTTGGTTCCACCTGAAAAGCGTAACCCGTTAGTCACCACGTCGCGTGGCACCGGGGAGTTGATTTTGCAGGCGCTGGATAGCGGTGCGCAGAGCATCATTATTGGTATTGGCGGTAGTGCGACCAACGACGGCGGCGCGGGTATGGTGCAGGCGCTGGGGGCGAAACTCTGCGACGCCAACGGGACAGAGATTGGCAACGGTGGTGGAAGCCTGGAGAGTCTGAACACCATCGATATAACGGGCCTGGATCCGCGCTTAAAAACCTGCTCAATTCGCGTGGCCTGCGATGTGACTAATCCACTCACCGGCGATACTGGCGCTTCGCGCATTTTTGGCCCGCAGAAAGGGGCGACGGAAGAACGCATTATCGAACTGGACCGCAATCTGTCTCACTATGCCGACATCATTAAAAAATCGCTGCGGGTTGATGTGAAAGACGTTCCTGGCTCAGGTGCGGCAGGCGGAATGGGCGCCGCGTTAATGGCTTTTTTAGGTGCGGAGTTGCGCAGTGGTATTGAGATTGTGACCCAGGCGCTCAATCTGGAAGAGCATATTCATGACTGTACGCTGGTGGTGACCGGAGAAGGGCGGATTGACAGCCAGAGCATTCACGGCAAAGTGCCGGTGGGTGTGGCGAATGTCGCGAAGAAGTACCACAAGCCGGTAATTGGTATTGGCGGCAGCCTGACGCGCGATGTGGAGGTGGTGCATCAATATGGTATCGATGCGGTGTTTAGCGTATTAACCACCATCAGCACGCTGGAAGAGGCCTTTCGTGGGGCATTTGATAATATTTATCGCGCTTCAAGAAACATCGCCGCCACGTTGGCGATAGGAATGCGCAGTGCGGGGTGACAATGCCCCGCAAACCCTCTATACTGCGCGCCGAAGCTGACCAGACAGTCGCCGCTTCGTCGTCGTCCTCTTCGGGGGAGACGGGCGGAGGGGAGGAAAGTCCGGGCTCCATAGGGCAGGGTGCCAGGTAACGCCTGGGGGGGAAACCCACGACCAGTGCAACAGAGAGCAAACCGCCGATGGCCCACGCAAGTGGGATCAGGTAAGGGTGAAAGGGTGCGGTAAGAGCGCACCGCGCGGCTGGTAACAGTCCGTGGCACGGTAAACTCCACCCGGAGCAAGGCCAAATAGGGGTTCACAAGGTACGGCCCGTACTGAACCCGGGTAGGCTGCTTGAGCCAGTGAGCGATTGCTGGCCTAGATGAATGACTGTCCACGACAGAACCCGGCTTATCGGTCAGCTTCACCTCTTTATAATAAAACCCCGCTTCGGCGGGGTTTTTGCTTTGTAGGCAGACTGTCCACGACGCTATGCTCAAAAGAACGCGGCTTATCGGTCAGCTTCACTCTTTATAAAACCCCGCTTCGGCGGGGTTTTTGCTTTGTAGGCAGACTGTCCACGACGCTATACTCAAAAGAACGCGGCTTATCGGTCAGCTTCACCTCTTTATAAAAACCCGCTTCGGCGAGGTTTTTTGCTTTATAGACCGGATAAGACGTTTACACTGCCATCCGGCAGACGTTTTTTCCTGTCGTGTTGTAGTTGGTTCACCACGGATCTGGCCTTTATTTCCCATTCATCTCATCGTTATTTGACCTTTATTTACGCACTGAACTTCTTTTATCTAAGGGAATGTCTTGCGGGATATTTCCTTTTTTGTGATGACCAGCACAAAACGCTGCGCGATACGTTTTTATCGAGAATAATCGAACGCAATCGATCGCCATCACAAAATTACTGGCTGATAAATCGTACAAAACTACTGTTAATGCAATGTTGCATTTGATGGTTCTTTGTATGTTTTGGTTTAAATATTAATAAATGCAATGTTTCTTTACAAACAAATAAGGCTAAAAAACGTGATGCATAACGTTATTTGACCACTATAAACGATAAAATATAATTATATTTGATAAGTTGCTTATTAAATTTAAGCGCTGTTTTGCCTGGTAATTACTCTGTAATTGATTGAAATATAGCCTTTCGTGGTTTTAAGAAATAGCAGGAGAAATGGTGTTGTTATAGCCATAAAAAATCGTTATCCCCCCATCTTTTTTTGATTAAAGTCAGGATAAAGTGAGATCAATATTTCATATCTATATGATTATTAAGTGATTTCAATTTAAATAATAGTCTTACAAAATGTAAGTCAAGGGGATTTGTGAGTGGTAGCACATATCCTCGTTCGCTTAATTTGGTACACTTCCTGCCGTCAACAAAGTAATTAGCGCAGGTCGATATGAATACTATTACACTCCCTAAAACACAGCACTTAGTGGTCTTTCAGGAAGTCATTAGAAGCGGTTCTATCGGCTCAGCTGCAAAAGAATTAGGTTTAACTCAACCGGCTGTCAGCAAAATCATTAATGATGTAGAAGCTTATTTCGGTATTGAGTTAGTCGTACGCAAAAATACTGGTGTGACATTAACTCAGGCAGGTCAGGTTATGCTCTCATGGTCTGAATCTATTACCCGTGAAATGAAGAACATGGTTGATGAGATGAACAGCATGACGAGCAATGCGGTCGTTGATGTGTCGTTTGGCTTTCCTTCATTGATTGCCTTCACCATCATGTCCGGCATGATTAAAAAATTCAAAGAAGTGTTCCCGAAAGCGCAGGTTTCCATGTATGAAGCTCAGCTCTCCTCGTTCTTACCTGCGATTCGTGACGGGCGTCTGGACTTCGCGATCGGTACGCTGAGTGATGAGATGAAACTGCACGATCTGCATGTTGAACCGCTCTTTGAGTCAGACTTCGTCCTCGTTGCCAGCAAGTCCCGAACATGCACCGGCATCACCTCGCTGAGCGCGTTGAAAAACGAACAGTGGGTGTTGCCACAAACGAATATGGGGTACTACAGTGAACTTCTAACCACGTTACAAAATAATGGCATCAGCAGTGAAAACATCGTTAAAACAGACTCCGTCGTTACGATTTATAATCTTGTTCTCAATGCTGATTTCTTAACAGTAATTCCCTGCGATATGACCACACCATTTGGCTCAAACCAGTTTATTACTATCCCGGTAGAAGAAACCTTACCCGTCGCGCGTTATGCCGCCGTATGGTCGAAAAATTATCGAATTAAAAAAGCAGCATCTATTTTGGTGGAATTAGCCAAAGAGTATTCATCATATAATTGTCGGAGACGAAGGCAATTAATTGAAATTGATTAAAGATTGAATTTGTTTTAACACGAAATTAACGCCATCTGTCTATATCTGACAATGGTCATGGCTATCTATTTACTTTAATACCCTAGTAAGAGGTTCTAATGCACATTACATACGATCTCCCAGTTGCAATTGAAGATATCCTCGAAGCGAAAAAAAGACTGGCGGGGAAAATTTATAAAACGGGAATGCCTCGCTCTAACTATTTTAGTGAACGTTGCAAAGGGGAAATTTTCCTCAAGTTTGAAAATATGCAACGTACCGGTTCATTTAAAATCCGTGGTGCGTTTAACAAGCTCAGTTCATTAACCGAAGCTGAAAGATGTAAGGGCGTGGTGGCTTGCTCTGCAGGTAACCATGCGCAAGGGGTTTCTCTCTCCTGCGCCATGCTCGGAATCGACGGCAAAGTGGTCATGCCGAAAGGCGCGCCGAAGTCTAAAGTTGCTGCAACCTGCGATTATTCCGCAGAGGTTGTGCTGCACGGCGACAACTTCAACGACACCATCGCTAAGGTTAGCGAGATTGTGGAAACTGAAGGCCGTATCTTTATTCCACCCTATGATGACCCGAAAGTGATTGCTGGTCAGGGCACTATTGGTCTGGAAATTCTGGAAGATCTGTACGATGTCGATAACGTGATTGTGCCAATTGGCGGTGGCGGACTGATTGCTGGTATTGCAGTGGCAATTAAATCTATTAACCCGACTATTAAAATTATTGGCGTACAGTCTGAAAATGTTCATGGCATGGCGGCTTCTTTCCACGCTGGAGAAATAACCACGCACCGAACGACCGGCACCCTGGCGGATGGTTGTGACGTTTCCCGCCCGGGTACTTTAACGTATGAAATTGTTCGTGAGTTGGTGGATGACATTGTCCTGGTCAGCGAAGATGAAATTCGCAACAGCATGGTGGCATTAATTCAGCGAAATAAAGTTGTGACTGAAGGTGCCGGCGCGCTGGCTTGCGCAGCATTATTAAGCGGGAAATTAGATAGCTATATCCAGAACAGAAAAACAGTCAGCATTATTTCTGGCGGTAATATCGACCTTTCTCGTGTATCTCAAATTACTGGTTTAGTTGACGCTTAATATACTTCGTTGAGGATAGGATATGAGTACTACTGATAGCATTGTATCCAGCCAGACAAAACAGTCGTCCTGGCGCAAATCGGACACCACCTGGACACTGGGTTTATTTGGTACAGCCATCGGCGCCGGGGTGCTGTTCTTCCCTATCCGCGCAGGTTTTGGCGGACTGATCCCCATTCTGATAATGCTGGTGTTAGCATACCCCATCGCCTTCTATTGCCACCGTGCGCTGGCACGCCTGTGTCTTTCCGGTTCTAACCCTTCCGGTAACATCACAGAAACGGTTGAAGAGCACTTTGGTAAAACGGGCGGCGTGGTTATCACGTTCCTCTACTTCTTTGCAATTTGTCCGCTGCTGTGGATTTATGGCGTCACCATTACCAACACCTTTATGACCTTTTGGGAAAACCAGTTGCAGATGCCAGCGTTAAACCGTGGCTTCGTGGCACTGTTCCTGCTGCTGCTGATGGCATTCGTCATCTGGTTTGGTAAGGATCTGATGGTTAAAGTGATGAGCTACCTGGTATGGCCGTTTATTGCCAGCCTGGTGCTGATCTCTCTGTCTCTGATTCCTTACTGGAACTCTGCGGTTATCGATCAGGTTGATCTCAGCAATATCGCACTGACTGGCCATGACGGCATCCTGGTTACCGTGTGGCTGGGTATTTCCATCATGGTGTTTTCTTTCAACTTCTCACCTATCGTTTCTTCCTTCGTGGTCTCTAAACGTGAAGAGTATGAGAAAGATTACGGTCGCGAATTTACCGAGCAGAAATGTTCAAAAATCATCTCCCGCGCCAGTATGCTGATGGTTGCCGTGGTGATGTTCTTTGCCTTTAGCTGCCTGTTCACGCTCTCTCCGGCAAACATGGCGGATGCGAAAGCGCAGAACATTCCAGTACTGTCTTACCTGGCGAACCACTTCGCTTCACTGTCCGGTTCGAAGTCCACCTTCGCGACCGTTCTGGAGTACGGCGCTTCAATCATCGCCCTGGTTGCTATCTTCAAATCTTTCTTCGGCCACTACCTGGGCACGCTGGAAGGTCTGAACGGTCTGGTGCTGAAGTTTGGTTACAAAGGCGATAAAACTAAGGTTTCCGTCGGCAAACTTAACACCATCAGCATGATCTTTATCATGGGCTCCACCTGGGTTGTGGCTTACGCCAACCCGAACATCCTGGACCTGATTGAAGCAATGGGCGCGCCGATTATTGCCTCTCTGCTCTGCCTGCTGCCGATGTATGCCATCCGTAAAGCGCCGTCACTGGCGAAATACCGTGGCCGTCTGGATAACGTGTTTGTTACCGTGATTGGTCTGCTGACTATCCTGAACATTGTCTACAAACTGTTTTAATCCTTAAGCTCAGGATGAGCGGAGTAGTGAAATGAATGAGTTTCCGGTAGTACTGGTTATTAACTGTGGTTCGTCTTCCATTAAATTCTCAGTGCTGGATGCAGCGAACTGTGAAGTTTTAATGGCGGGAATCGCGGACGGTATTAACTCTGAAAATGCGTTCATAGCAATTAATGGAGGAGAGCCAGCTAAGCTGGCTCACCACAGCTACGAAGACGCATTAAAAGCAATCGCCGTTGAACTGGAAAAACGTAATTTAATGGACAGCGTGGCCTTAATTGGCCACCGCATTGCCCACGGTGGAAATATCTTTACCGAATCAGCAATTATTACTGACGACGTTATCGATAATATTCGCCGGGTATCGCCATTAGCACCGTTACATAATTATGCGAACCTCAGTGGGATTGAATCAGCACAGCACCTTTTCCCAGGCGTGCAGCAGGTTGCGGTATTTGATACCAGCTTCCACCAGACGATGGCCCCAGAGGCCTATCTTTACGGTCTACCGTGGAAATATTTTGAGGAGTTAGGCGTTCGTCGTTATGGCTTCCACGGCACGTCGCACCGCTATGTATCTCAGCGAGCGCATGAGCTTCTTGAGCTGCAGAGTGATGACTCCGGTCTGGTTGTGGCTCACCTGGGGAACGGCGCGTCAATCTGCGCGGTGCGTAACGGGCAGAGCGTTGATACCTCAATGGGCATGACGCCGTTGGAAGGGTTGATGATGGGTACACGCAGCGGTGACGTCGATTTCGGCGCCATGGCGTGGATTGCCAGCGAAACCAACCAGACGCTGAGCGACCTTGAGCGCGTTGTGAATAAAGAGTCCGGTTTACTGGGTATTTCCGGTTTGTCCTCTGACTTACGTACGTTAGAAAAAGCCTGGCACGAGGGACATGAGCGTGCGCAGTTGGCGATTAAAACGTTTGTGCATCGTATCGCGCGCCATATCGCCGGACATGCCGCTTCGCTGCATCGTCTTGATGGGATTATTTTCACCGGTGGAATAGGTGAGAACTCGGTATTAATTCGTCGTCTGGTTATCGAGCATCTCGCCGTTTTAGGGGGGAATATCGACAGCGAGATGAATAGCCTGCCAAATTCCCATGGCGAAAGAATTATCTCTAATAAAGATGCTCGTGTTATTTGTGCGGTTATTCCCACAAATGAAGAGAAAATGATTGCGCGTGATGCCATTGCGTTAGGCAAAATTAATATACCAGTAGAATTTGCATAATTAATTTTCAGCAGAGAGATTATTTTTCATGAAGGTAAATATCGATACCAGCGATATGCTGTATGCCGAAGCCTGGAATGGCTTTAAAGGTACGGACTGGAAAGAAGAAATTAATGTCCGTGATTTTATTCAGCACAACTATACGCCTTATGAAGGGGATGAATCTTTCCTCGCCGAAGCAACGCCAGCGACCACTGCATTGTGGGAAAAAGTCATGGCGGGCATCCGTATTGAAAACTCGACGCACGCGCCGGTTGATTTCGATACCAATATTGCCACCACGATAACCGCACATGATGCGGGTTATATTGAACAAGAACTGGAAAAAATCGTTGGTCTGCAAACGGATAAGCCGCTCAAGCGCGCTCTGCATCCGTTTGGCGGCATCAACATGATCAAGAGCTCTTTTGATGCTTATGGTCGTGAGATGGATGCTGATTTTGAATACCAGTTTACTGAACTGCGTAAAACCCATAACCAGGGCGTATTCGACGCCTACTCTCCGGATATGCTGCGCTGCCGTAAATCCGGCGTGCTGACCGGTCTGCCGGACGGCTATGGGCGTGGTCGTATCATCGGCGACTATCGCCGCGTCGCGTTGTACGGTATCCGCTACCTGGTACGCGAGCGTGAACTGCAGTTTGCCGATCTCCAGTCGAACCTGGAGTGGGGCCAGAATCTTGAAGCCACGATTCGCCTGCGCGAAGAGCTGTCTGAGCACCGTCGCGCCCTGCTGCAGATGCAGGAAATGGCAGCGAAGTACGGCTGCGATATCTCCCGCCCGGCGCGTAATGCGCAGGAAGCGGTGCAGTGGGTTTACTTTGCTTACCTGGCTGCGGTGAAATCTCAGAACGGCGGCGCAATGTCGCTGGGCCGTACCGCATCGTTCCTCGACATCTACATTGAGCGCGATTTCAAAGCGGGAATTTTAAACGAGCAGCAGGCGCAGGAGCTGATCGACCACTTCATTATGAAGATCCGTATGGTGCGCTTCCTGCGTACGCCGGAATTCGACACCCTGTTCTCAGGCGACCCTATCTGGGCGACTGAAGTTATCGGCGGCATGGGGCTGGATGGCCGCACGCTGGTGACGAAAAACTCGTTCCGCTACCTGCATACGCTGCACACCATGGGACCGGCGCCTGAGCCGAACCTGACGGTGCTGTGGTCTGAAGCGCTGCCGATTGCCTTCAAAAAGTACGCCGCCCAGGTGTCTATCATCACCTCGTCTTTGCAGTATGAAAACGACGATTTGATGCGTGCCGACTTTGACAGCGATGACTATGCCATTGCCTGCTGCGTAAGCCCGATGGTTATCGGCAAACAAATGCAGTTCTTCGGTGCGCGTGCCAACCTCGCCAAAACGTTGCTGTACGCAATCAACGGCGGCGTGGATGAGAAGCTGAAAATTCAGGTTGGGCCGAAAACGGCACCGCTGATGGATGACGTGCTGGATTACGATACGGTGATGGAGAGCCTGGACCATTTTATGGACTGGCTGGCCGTGCAGTACATCAGCGCGCTGAACATCATCCACTATATGCACGACAAGTACAGCTATGAAGCTTCGCTGATGGCGCTACACGATCGTGATGTCTATCGCACGATGGCTTGTGGTATGGCGGGTCTGTCCGTGGCGGCGGATTCACTGTCGGCTATCAAATACGCTCGCGTGAAACCGATTCGTGATGAAAACGGTCTGGCTGTCGATTTCGAAATCGAAGGCGACTATCCGCAATACGGCAACAATGACGAGCGAGTAGACAGCATTGCCTGCGACCTGGTCGAACGTTTCATGAAGAAAATTAAGGTGTTGCCAACCTACCGTAACGCGGTGCCGACGCAGTCCATCCTGACCATCACCTCCAACGTGGTGTACGGACAGAAAACCGGTAACACACCGGACGGACGTCGCGCAGGTACGCCGTTTGCGCCAGGGGCTAACCCGATGCACGGCCGCGATCGTAAGGGCGCGGTTGCGTCGTTAACCTCAGTGGCCAAACTGCCGTTTACCTATGCCAAAGACGGTATCTCGTACACCTTCTCCATTGTGCCGGCTGCACTGGGCAAAGAAGATGGGGTGCGTAAAACCAACCTGGTTGGTCTGCTGGACGGTTACTTCCACCACGAAGCGCATGTGGAAGGTGGGCAGCATCTGAACGTTAACGTTATGAACCGTGAAATGTTGATGGATGCCATTGAGCACCCGGAAAATTATCCGAACCTGACGATCCGCGTGTCTGGCTATGCGGTGCGCTTCAACGCGTTGACCCGTGAACAGCAGCAGGATGTTATTTCACGTACTTTCACCCAGGCGCTCTGACGCCGGAGGGATTATGAGAAAAGTTATTGCAACCGAATGTGCGCCAGGGGCGATTGGGCCTTACGTACAGGGCGTGGATCTGGGCAGCATGGTGTTGACGTCAGGTCAAATCCCGGTGTGTCCACAGACCGGTGAAGTGGCAGAAAACGTGGCCGATCAGGCACGTCAAAGCCTGGAAAACGTGAAAGCGATCGTCGAGTCCGCAGGTTTGAAAGTGAGCGATATCGTGAAGACTACCGTTTTCGTATCCGACCTGAACGACTTCGCCACCATTAACCAGGTGTACCAGCAGTTCTTTGATGAGCATCAGGCTATCTACCCCACGCGCAGTTGCGTACAGGTCGCCCGCTTACCAAAGGATGTGAAGCTGGAGATTGAAGCCATCGCCGTACGTGGCGATACGCTGTAATCCCTTGCGGGGCGATCTCAGGATCGCCCCAATCCTTAATGAGTGTGAAACCTGGTCTTCACTGAACGGCAATCCGAGGGTGTGGATATGATTAGCGCATTCGATATTTTCAAGATTGGCATTGGACCTTCCAGCTCCCATACCGTGGGGCCAATGAACGCAGGTAAAAGCTTTATCGATCTGTTGGTCAGCAGCGGAGAACTCCCCAGAACCACGCATATTGTGGTCGATCTTTACGGATCGCTTTCCCTGACCGGGAAAGGTCATGCGACAGATGTCGCGATCATGATGGGGCTGGCCGGTAACAGTCCGCAAAACGTTAATATAGACTCAATCGCTGGTTTTACTCAGGAAGTGGCCCGTACCGGACGTTTGCCGGTTGCTGAGGGCACGCATGTTGTCGATTTCTCTCCAGATGAAAATATTCTCTTTCATACCGAAACGCTGCCACGCCATGAAAATGGCATGCGTATCACCGCGTGGAACAGCACCGAGAGGCTATTAAGCAAAACCTATTACTCCGTCGGCGGTGGTTTTATCATTGAAGAGGAGCAATTTGGGCAGGTGCATGATGTTGAAGCACACGTGCCCTACAATTTTCATTCCGCCAGCGAACTGCTGAAACTGTGCGAGCGCAATGGGCTGTCTGTTTCCGGCTTGATGATGCAAAACGAGCTGGCGATGCGCAGCAAAGAGGAAATCGATGCTGGCTTTGCCGCCATTTGGGACGTCATGCACGCCGGGATTGAGCGCGGCATGAACACCGAAGGCGTCCTGCCGGGGCCGCTTAACGTTCCGCGTCGCGCCGTGGCGTTACGTCGGTTGCTGGTTTCCAGCGATAATCTGTCCAGCGATCCGATGAACGTTATTGACTGGATCAACATGTTTGCGCTGGCCGTGAGCGAAGAAAACGCCGCCGGGTGCCGGGTTGTGACGGCGCCGACCAACGGTGCATGTGGGATTATTCCCGCCGTATTGGCCTATTACGACAAGTTCCGCCGTCCGGTGAATGCGAACTCCATTGCCCGCTATTTGCTGGCCGCGGGGGCGATAGGCGCGCTGTATAAGATGAACGCCTCTATTTCTGGTGCTGAGGTGGGCTGCCAGGGTGAGATTGGCGTAGCCTGTTCAATGGCGGCTGCCGGTCTGACAGAACTGCTGGGCGGTAGCCCGTCGCAGGTCTGTATCGCAGCGGAAATCGCCATGGAGCATAACCTGGGGCTGACCTGCGATCCGGTAGCCGGACAGGTGCAAATACCGTGCATTGAACGTAATGCGATCAACGCAGTAAAAGCCGTCAACGCCGCGCGCATGGCGCTACGTCGAACGTCAGAACCACGCGTTTCGCTCGATAAAGTGATCGAGACCATGTATGAAACGGGCAAAGATATGAACGACAAATACCGTGAAACCTCACGCGGTGGGCTGGCAATTAAAGTGGTTTGTACCTGAGGTAAAAGCCGTGCCTGGTCAGCGCAGCGCTATTCAGCAATAAATTAATCAATATGACCTGATAAAAAAGGTGCACGTTAGTGCGTAATGCTTGTCAGTTAACGAGGATGAGTGGCCGTAGCGATAATGGAAAGTGGCACATACGGAGGTAATGAATCTGTTGCCTCCGGCGTATTGCTACGTTCACCTTAGTGATATCACTTCTCTGAGACAATACGACCTGTGAACGTGTTAAGGGTACTATTGCCGTACCCTTAACAATCCCGGCTCCCGGCGGGAAAATTGCCGCTCCGCGGTCCCCTCCGTTTATTCCTCCAGGCTACCGGGCCGGGCGCGAGGTAGCGTCCCTGCAAAACGCGCCCTGAACCCGCATCCCTGCGGGTTCTCCCGGCCTTACGGAAACACGTCGGCAATTTTCAGCCGGACCAGCCCACACCTGACCCCCTGCGTTTTTTATCTGAACAGCAAAACAGAGTTCACTGGAAGTCAGTGCACCGTGCACGTTCACGGGTATCTGCGTTTCAGAAAAGTGATACCACTGAGGTGAACGGAACCCTGAGCCGAAATCACATGTTCTCCATAATGCTTAACTGACTGGCATTACATGTTAGTGCGCCTTTTTTGTTGTGATCGGCTTCAAATATAGAAATTAAATTCTTTATATGGAAATAAAAGAGAAAATATTTCTTAACTTTTAGAAATTACAGGGGTTTGTTTGTGAAGTTTTTCTCTGATCCTGCGCGTATGATTTCCTCATTACTCCAATAGCTCACCTGCACCGTAGTACTGCGTATCGCATTGAGGCAGTACGAAAAAAATATAAAAACCTCTACCTACACATTGAGCGGAAAATTATGGAAACGGCAACGAATAACAGCGTAATACTCGACGCATCTGCTCCGGCACGTCGGGCGGGAATGACCGAAAGTGAATGGCGTGAAGCCATTAAATTCGACAGCATGGACACCGGCTGGGTCATTATGAGTATCGGTATGGCAATTGGTGCGGGGATTGTTTTTCTTCCCGTCCAGGTGGGTTTGATGGGGCTGTGGGTGTTTTTGCTCTCCTCTATCATCGGCTACCCAGCCATGTATCTGTTCCAGCGTCTGTTTATTAATACGCTGGCTGAGTCCCCAGAGTGTAAAGACTACCCGAGCGTGATCAGCGGCTATCTGGGTAAGAACTGGGGCATCCTGTTAGGTGCGTTGTATTTTGTGATGCTGGTTATCTGGATGTTCGTCTATTCCACCGCCATCACCAACGATAGCGCCTCCTACCTGCATACTTTTGGTGTTACTGAAGGGTTACTGTCCGACAGCCCGTTCTATGGCCTGGTGCTGATTTGCATCCTGGTGGCTATCTCGTCCCGCGGGGAAAAACTGCTGTTTAAAATCTCCACCGGTATGGTACTGACCAAGCTGCTGGTGGTGGCGGCGCTTGGCGTGTCGATGGTTGGGATGTGGCATTTATATAACGTAGGTTCACTGCCGCCGATGGCGCTGTTGATCAAAAACGCGATTATCACGCTGCCGTTTACCCTGACCTCGATTCTGTTTATTCAGACCTTAAGCCCGATGGTTATCTCCTATCGTTCTCGCAATAAATCCATTGAAGTGGCACGCCATAAAGCCCTGCGAGCCATGAATATTGCGTTCGGTATTCTGTTTGTGACCGTCTTTTTCTACGCCGTTTCCTTCACGCTGGCGATGGGCCATGACGAAGCGGTTAAAGCTTATGAGCAGAACATTTCCGCTCTGGCGATTGCCGCGCAGTTTATCAGCGGCGCGGGTGCTGGCTGGGTGAAAATCGTCAGCGTTATTCTGAACATCTTTGCCGTAATGACCGCTTTCTTCGGCGTTTACTTAGGGTTCCGTGAAGCCACTCAAGGGATCGTGATGAACGTGCTGCGCCGCAAAATGCCAGCCGAGAAAATCAATGAGACCCTGGTTCAGCGCGGCATTATGGTTTTCGCTATCCTGCTGGCGTGGGGAGCCATTGTGCTTAATGCGCCAGTACTGAGCTTCACTTCTATTTGTAGCCCTATCTTCGGCATGGTGGGATGTCTGATCCCGGCCTGGTTGGTCTACAAAGTTCCTGCACTGCACAAATACAAAGGCGCTTCCCTGTATCTGATTATTGTCACGGGCCTGCTGCTGTGCGTTTCTCCGTTCCTGGCATTTTCCTGAGATATCTGAGCAAAGGTTGTTGTTATGTTTGAGACTACATTGAATCCATTATGGGATAGTTTTATCCGCGCGGTGCAGGAAGAAGTTAAGCCTGCGCTGGGCTGCACGGAACCTATCTCTCTGGCTCTGGCGGCAGCGGTCGCCTCCTCTGAGCTGGACGGCGCGGTTGAACGCATTGATGCGTGGGTCTCACCGAACCTGATGAAAAACGGCATGGGCGTTACCGTGCCAGGTACCGGAATGGTTGGGCTGCCTGTCGCGGCGGCACTGGGTGCGCTGGGGGGAAATGCCCACGCCGGTTTAGAGGTACTGAAAGACGCCTCGCCTCAAGCGATTGCCGATGCGAAAGCGATGCTTACCGCCGGGAAGGTCGCGGTGATGCTGCAGGAGCCATGCGAGGACATTCTCTTCTCCCGTGCGAAGGTTTATAGCGCTGAGGGATGGGCGTGCGTGACGATTGTTGGTGGTCATACCAACATTGTGCACATTGAGACCAATAAGGGCGTGGTGTTCACGACAGAACAGAACGCTCAGGAAGAGGAGCAGGAGTCACCGCTGGCGGTATTGTCCCACACGTCGCTGGAAGAGATTCTGGCGTTCGTGAACGCGGTACCGTTTGAGTCAATCCGCTTTATTCTCGATGCGGCGAAACTGAACGGTGCGCTGTCCCAGGAAGGGCTGCGCGGTAACTGGGGCTTGCACATCGGAACCACGCTTGAGAAGCAGTGCGCGCGTGGCCTGCTGGCGAACGATCTCTCCACCTCTATTCTGATCCGCACCAGTGCGGCATCGGATGCGCGAATGGGCGGGGCGACGCTTCCGGCAATGAGCAACTCGGGCTCCGGTAATCAGGGGATTACCGCGACCGTTCCGGTAATGGTGGTGGCTGAGCACTTTGGAGCGGATGAAGAGAAACTGGCGCGTGCGCTGATGTTGTCTCACCTGAGCGCTATCTACATCCATCATCAGCTTCCGCGTTTGTCTGCATTGTGTGCGGCAACCACGGCGGCGATGGGCGCCGCGGCGGGGATGGCGTGGATCGTTGATGGTCGCTACAACACCATCGCGATGGCAATCAGCAGCATGATTGGCGACGTGAGCGGAATGATTTGCGATGGCGCCTCAAACAGCTGCGCGATGAAAGTTTCAACCAGCGCATCTGCGGCGTGGAAAGCGGTGCTGATGGCGCTGGATGACACCGCTGTGACCGGCAATGAAGGGATTGTGGCGCACAACGTGGAGCAATCTATCACGAACCTGTGTGCGCTGGCGTGTCGCTCGATGCAGGAAACCGACAAGCAGATCATTGAGATCATGGCCAGTAAGGCACATTAATCTGCAGGCCGGGTAAGGCGGAATCGCCCCCGGCATAACTCTAAGCCGCCTTTTCAGGCGGCTTCTTCGTCTTCCAGCCGTAGCTCGGCATCCGCCACAATCGCTTCCAGCTCTGTCAGCATTTCTTCATAGCCGAAGGTCACAGTATCCTGTTTTTTCGACTCAACCTGCGGCTGGCGTTTTTTTGATGATTTCTTGCTCAATAGTCGTACTCCATTGTTTTCCCTGACTATACGGGCAAATCTATCAGCAAAGCGCGCAGCGCGGTATCGGCGACTAACGTTATGTTAGTTTCGTCACGAATAAATGCGCCATCGCCGCAGGTGAGCGCTTCCTTTTCGGCGCCAGATGTCACCGCATGGAATCTGCCGTGGATCGACTGTAAGTAAGCCCGCGGCCCATGTAACTGAAAACTCAGCGATTCACCTTGTTGCAGTTCAACGTGGTGCACCCATACCTGTTGACGCAGATGCAGGCTGCCTTGTTCTCCATCCGGCGAGGCGAGCAACTGATGCTTACCGGCACTCAGCGTGGCTTTCTGTACGCAGGCGTTTTCGCGCTGCGGGCAGGCATCCAGCCAGAGCTGCATTCGGGTTAACGGTTTATCTTTGCTGATATTGTGTTCGCTGTAGCTAATTCCCGGCTGTGTGGCGAGCAGTAAAACTTCTCCTGCCTTGGCCTGGATATGGTTCCCTTCACTGTCGCGATACTCCGCTTCCCCTTCGAGGATCAGATTGACGATATCCACCTTCGGATAGGTACGTGGCTGGAAAGAGGCTCCCGGTGCCAGAACTTCCTGGTTCAGAACACGCAGCGAGGCATAACCCAGCAGTTTAGGATCAAAATAGTGTCCAAAGGAGAAGGTATAACGGGCCTGCAGCCAGCCGTAGTCTGCTTGCCCGCATTGTTTGGCTGTACGGGTAGTAATCATAGTTCTTGACCTCTCTTTACTTCCTTTTATGTTAAATGGCTAGACGCTGCATTGTTAGCCAGATATTCTGCCCGGTATGTTCAAATTTCCTGAATGAGAACGAGATGGCCAAAGAAAGGGCTTTAACGCTTGAGGCGTTACGCGTCATGGACGCAATAGACCGGCGTGGCAGCTTTGCCGCCGCAGCGGACGAACTGGGGCGCGTTCCTTCCGCGCTCAGCTATACCATGCAGAAGCTGGAGGAAGAGCTGGACGTCGTGCTGTTCGACCGCTCAGGTCATCGCACAAAATTCACCAACGTCGGGCGTATGCTGCTGGAACGTGGGCGTGTACTGCTGGAAGCTGCGGATAAGCTGACCACCGATGCCGAAGCGCTGGCTCGCGGTTGGGAAACGCATCTGACCATCGTCACCGAAGCGCTGGTGCCGACGGCGGCGTTTTTCCCGCTGATCGACAGACTTGCCGGGAAGGCCAATACCCAGCTTTCCGTTATTACCGAAGTTCTGGCCGGGGCGTGGGAGCGTCTGGAGCAGGGGCGGGCGGATATCGTGATTGCGCCGGATATGCATTTTCGCTCATCTTCGGAAATCAACTCGCGCAAGCTGTACTCGCTGATGAACGTATATGTGGCGGCCCCGGATCATCCAATTCATCAGGAGCCGGAACCGTTGTCGGAAGTCACCCGCGTGAAGTACCGCGGAATCGCGGTGGCGGACACGGCCCGCGAACGTCCGGTGCTGACGGTTCAACTGCTGGATAAACAGCCGCGTCTGACGGTGAGTTCAATAGAAGATAAACGCCAGGCGCTGTTGGCCGGCCTTGGCGTGGCGACGATGCCATACCCGCTGGTGGAAGAGGACATTGCGGCGGGTCGGTTGCGTGTGGTTAGCCCGGAATCGACAAGCGAAATTGATATTATTATGGCCTGGCGTCGAGACAGCATGGGCGAAGCGAAATCCTGGTGTTTGCGGGAAATTCCCAAGCTGTTTGCGGGTAAATAGCAGGGCTGTTACGCCGGATGCGGTGCAAATGCACCTTATCCGGCCGACAAGATGGTGTATTACATCAGGACAGTTGTTTTGGGTCAGCGCCGAAGCGGTTGCTCCCCTGAGTCCCATTTTGACAGTTGAAAATGATGATTACCAACCAGCCTACGATCGGGATCAGCAGCACCAGTAGCCACCAGGCCGAACGGTCGGTGTCATGTAAACGCCGGAACTGCACCGCCCACCACGGGATAAAGACCAGAACCCCATAAATCGTCGTTAATATGCCTTCCCCTCCGGCGCGTTCCCAGCCAAGCATTCTGTCCAGAATGCCCAGCACTAACGTAAAGATGATGTTGACCAGCACAAACATCCAGTATTCTTTACGACGCGCGCGGCCCCCAAAACCAAAGTAGTTCTTTAATACGTTTAAATACCAATCCATTTTTGCCTCGTTCTGTATTCAATTACTTGTTTTTAAAGCAATCAAATTAAGAATAGCTGTGAATGGAATGCTGGTAAATATTTGCAGTATTAATTATTTGGCCCCCAAAGGGGACCCGTGTAAATCAGGCAAAACGGTCATCACGCCCGTGGGGCTCGTTGAGGTCCTGCCACGGTCCGACAGAAATAATGCCGGTCGGGTTAATGGTTTTGTGGCTACGGAAGTAGTGATTGCGGATGTGATCGAAATTAACGGTCTCCGCAATGCCTGGCATCTGGTAGATATCGCGCAGGAAACCGTACAGGTTCAGATAGTCGCTAATCCGGTGTTTGTCGCACTTGAAGTGCGTCACATACACAGGATCAAAGCGCACCAGCGTGGTCCACAGGCGAATATCGGCCTCTGTTAACTGGTCCCCGGTCAGGTAGCGATGTTGCCCAAGGATCTGCTCCAGTCGCGCCAGAGATTGAAAGACTTTTTCTACGGCGTCGTCGTAGGCTTCCTGACTGGTGGCAAATCCGGCTTTATACACGCCGTTATTGACGTTGTCATAAATCCAGCCGTTCAGCTCGTCGATTTTAGTTTGCAGAGCGGGTGGATAGTAATCCCCGGCTTTCGCGCCCAGCGCATCAAACGCAGTGTTAAACATACGGATGATATCTGCAGATTCGTTGCTGACAATGGTGTGGTTCTTTTTGTCCCACAGCACCGGAACGGTCACCCGACCGCTGTAGTGCGGATCGGCGTGTAAATAGAGTTGATAAAGAAATTCGTGCTGATACAGGGTATCGCCGGTTGCCGCCGGGAAGTTATCATCAAAGGTCCAGCCGTTTTCCAGCATCAGCGGATGCACAACGGAAACGGAAATAAACGGTTCCAGCCCTTTGAGTTTACGCAAGATCAGCGTGCGATGCGCCCACGGACAGGCCAGAGAAACGTAGAGATGATAGCGGTCTTTTTCGGCGGCGAAACCCCCTTCGCCCGTTGGACCGGGTGCGCTATCCGCAGTGAGCCAGTTACGGAAAGCTGATGCAGAGCGTTGAAATTTTCCCCCGGTTGATTTGGTGTCATACCAGGTGTCATGCCATACGCCGTCAATGAGTTGTCCCATGATTTTCGCCTCCTCAGATAGCAAAAGCGAGGAGATGTCTCCTCGCTTTTTGATGCGTTTAGTATAGCTCGCTTACCATTTTTTATTCAGTACACGGTCGATGCTGAATGCGCCCGGACCGGTGATAGCCAGCAGCAGGAAGCCGCCTGCGATGGTCAGGTTTTTCATAAACATCAGAGAGTTCACACCTTCCGCAAAGTTGCTGTGGAAGAGGAACGCCGTCAGCAGCGTGAAGCCCGCGGTGAACAGCGCAGTAGTACGAGTCAGGAAACCAAACAGGATGGCCAGACCGCCGCCAAACTCAAGCAGGATAACCAGCGGTAACATAAATCCTGGGACGCCCATGGCTTCCATGTACTGTTGGGTACCCGCATATCCGGTGATTTTTCCCCAACCTGCGGTAATAAACAGGATTGGCATCAGAATGCGCGCTACCAGTACACCAACATCTTCTAATTTCTTCATCATACTCTCCAGGAAACCACTCAGGCGGCTTATTGTGTTTTTTTGTGCAACGACGTCGCAGAGTGCGTCGTTGCTGTCGATGGAGAGAATCATAAACGCGGCTAATGACAATTGTTAGCAAGGAAAACTGTCAGAAATTTTCAAAAAATTTGAGGTTAGGGGGAGAAGAGGTGATTAGCCGCGCAGTTGCTGTTGTCTGATGGTCGATTTAACCAGACGCCAGATGCTCCACACGCTAAAGCCGCGTTTAGCCCAGCGTACCAGCAGATTCGGGTTACGAATGGTGCGAACCGCCATAATACTGCTTCCGACCAACACCCAGCCACGCAGGTTCAGCAGCGTCTTCCAGCCACGATCGTAAACTTCGGTGGCTTCAAGCCAGTCGCGGCGAGTGGCAGACAGATCCAGCCGTTGCTGCTGGATCTGTCCAAGCAGTTGCGCCTTACGTTGTTGACGTTCGACTTTACTGCTCATTATGCATCATCCTCCAGGGCCTGCCTGTCGTTAGCGAGTTCATTGCGCGTATGGCGTAGCAGCGTTGTTTTACGCGCTTTACTCAGCGTCCATAGCCCGCCGATAAGCGCTAAAAGCAACAGCACAACGGTGGTGGCAATCATGGCGTTCAGGCGATACTGCGGGTCTATGGCCCAGATGATAAGCACCATCAGACTCATCAGACCAAACGCCGCGAACAGCATGGTCAGCCCAAGCATCAGCAGGATCTGGATGAGATTGGCTTTTTCCTCTTCCAGTTCAACGACGGCCAGCCGCAGCCGCGTCTCTACGATCTCAACGAGAATCGTCAGGATCCGCTGTCCAATACCCAGTACGCCTTTGCCTGGACCTTGTGCGTGTTGAGAGTCTGCCATTATTAACGGCGCGACAGCAGTACACCAAGCACCACACCGACTGCTGCGCCAATGCCGACGCCTGTCCATGGGTTTTCGCGTACGTAGTTATCGGCTTTTGCCGCGGCCTCACGGGTCTGTTTGGCAATCACATCGCTGGTTTCGCTCAGACGATGGCGGCTCTCGCGTAACGCATGTTCGGCTTTACTGCGAATTTTACTCATCTCTTCCTTCGACTTATCGCCAGAGGAGCTAAGTACTTCTTCAAGCGTATCCGCAAGAGATTTCAGCTCAGCGCGCAGGTTTTCCGTAGCATTATCTTTCGACATAGTTTTCTCCAGTTGAGTGGCTAGTTACCGTACTTAGTAATCGCGTGTCTCGAGTTCTTTCAGCTCTTGCTGAGCTTCCGCAAGCTTATGTTCGCGCTTGGCTATCTTATCCGCATCGCCTTTTTGCTTCGCTTCGGCCAAATCACGTTGACGCTCGGCTATCTCATGTTTCTGCTCGGCGATTTTTTTCTGATGGTCGGCGCGCAGTTTGCTGTCAGTACAATTTGCCCGAACTTCGCTCAGCGCTTTGTTCAGACCATTGATGCGGTTTTGATTGTTGTGCTTTTCGGCATAGCTTATCTCCCGCTGAATATCCTGTTCTTTTTCCTGACAGAGGGTGGAGGCGTAACTGCCGGCACTGAGAGCGAAAAGACTAATTGCTAAAGCGATGCGGTATTTCATTCTTGAACCTTCCATTGTGATTCGACCTTGTGGCTTTGGCCGATGCTCCAGAATAATAAAGCAATGGGTCATAAACCCAGTTTATTAATCATAGGCGCTAAATGATGAAATCACCAAAGTGAGTGATCTAATTCAGATTCCTGGAGATTAACCAAAACGGTGCGGGGTATCACGTAAGCGGGATAACCACTGTACCGCCTGATTATCATCATCCTGCTGAGCAATAACGAAACCGTGCGGTAACGTTCGGTCCAGCACGACCTTTGCGGCTGCGCTTTGCGCGCTGGAGTCAAAGGTGATCAGCAGCGCGTCATTTTGCGGAGTAATGCTTTTAAAGCGAATGCCGTTGGCGTCCAGGTGATGCCAGATAGAGAAGCCATCAGGCATGGTGGCTCCCTGGTTTACAGCACGAATGGCAAGCGTTGACTCCTGCTGGCGGATGACCGACCAGGTCAGGAGCAGCGCGCCGATAAACAGCATAAAAGTAGTCGTCCAGGCCAGTCGTCGGAGTGTTATGCATGATTTCAGCATAATTTACCCTCGGTTCCCGTATTTCTTTTTCCAAAGCACAACCAGTGAACCTGCCAGACCAAACACCAGTAACACCACGGGAAGCAGCATCAGACAAGACATCAGCTGATCTTCATATTTGAGAAACACTGGCGTTTTGCCCAGCAGATAGCCAAGCGTTGTGAGAATCAGAACCCAAAGCAGTCCGCTCATCCAGTTAAAGAACTGAAAGCGCGCATTGTTCAGACCGGACAATCCTGCGATGGTCGGCAGTAATGTTCTGACAAACGCGATAAAGCGACCGACCAACAGGGCAGACAAGCCATGCTTATGGAACAGATGATGTGCGCGCTGATGGTAGTGCGCGGGTAGATGAGACAGCCAGTTTTGAACGGTGCGGGTATTTCCCAGCCATTTCCCCTGGATATAGCTGAGCCAGCAACCCAGGCTGGCCGCGGTGGTGAGCAGCAGTACCGTTTGCGGAAAACCCATCGCGCCTTTAGCGATAAGTACGCCGACCAGTACCAGTAGACTGTCGCCAGGTAAAAAGGCTGCTGGCAGCAGTCCGTTTTCCAGAAACAAAATGGTAAACAGTACGAAATAGAGCATGCCAATCATGGAGGGATTGGCCAGCGTTTCAAAATCCTGAGCCCATAAAGCATTCAATAATTGAGTCAGTAGTTCCATTCAATATTCCTGGAGAATCGGTTGTCGTCATGCCGGTATTCTGGAGTTTGTAACGCCGCAATTTTATTGGTGTTTTTTACATGGATCGCGGTCTGACACAAATTCACGGCCTGAACTATTCCCTGTAAAGTTGTGAAGTAAGCAAGCTCTCAAACACAAAAATTCAAATAACAACTAATTGTAACAAAGGTCAACGTAGTCCGTTATAGAAATTACGGGTGTTGTCCTGTGATTTTGCTTATCGCAATGGAGGGAGGCGAGAGGATTTACACAGGCTGACACTTTATACCTAATGCTTACCAAGCGTCAGAAACAGGCGCTTTGTCGCGCCTGCATCGTTAAGATTGTTTATTTTGCGCCGTTAGCTGCCGTATCGAGATGAATGACGGGATTATCGGTAAAAAGATAACGGTCTGCGTTGAATTCAAAATCATCGCTGGTTTCGTTAAACAGCATCTGCTTTGTGTTCTCAAGATGCTGCCACATCGCCAGTTTGGCGGCGTGTGGATCTTTGCGAATCAGCGCCCGCAGGATCTGGTCATGGTCGTCGCACCAGTTATCTATCGTGCGCAGGTCGATGTGGTCGTGCAGCTTCTTCCAGTAGGGGTTGTGAATACGCTGAGTCCACATTTTTTCAACAATCGCGGCCAGGGCAGAGTTCTGTGTTGCCAGCGCGACCTGCACATGGAACAGGAGATCCCACTCGGAGTCACGAAAGCTTTTTTCGTTACGCGACTTCTCCTGAATTTCCATCAGTTTCATGATGTCCTGTTTGGTCACCTGGGTGGCGGCAAACTCAGCAATGTTGCTTTCTATGAGCTGGCGAGCCTGGAGCAGCTCAAACGGACCGTAGCTGGCGAACTCCAGACTTTCATCTGGCGCGACATAGTGTTTGGGTTGGTTTGAAATGACGTGGATCCCCGATCCTTTACGCACTTCAACGTAGCCCTCAACCTCGAGCATGATAATCGCTTCACGAACCACGGTGCGGCTGACATTTTTTTCATCGGCGATAAAGCGCTCGGCGGGGAGTTTGTCACCCACCAGGTAGACACCCTGCTCAATGCGTTCTTTCAGATCAGCGGCAAGTTGTTGGTACAAACGTCGTGGTTCGGTGATTTCCATATGCGCTCCAGGCATGATACGGCAGACTCTATTTGTTATACCACTTTTGCGATTACGGCTCCACTCGCGGCGATAAAAAAGCCGCCAGATGACTGGCGGCTTAGCATTACATAACCTTGTTAAATCGTGTCTGGTTAACTTTGCGCAGCGGGATCGCCAGTTTGCGAAGCTGACTCTACCTCGCTGGCCGATTTGTTCTGCAATACCGTCCAGATGACTAACGCGCCGAGCAGGTCGAATACCGCCAGTACGGCGAACAGCGGGCTGAAGCCGATGGTGTCAGCCAGCGCGCCAACGACCAGCGCAAACAGCGTACTTGCAAGCCATGCGGACATACCGGTCAGACCGTTCGCGGTTGCCACTTCATTACGACCAAATACGTCAGAAGAGAGCGTGATCAGCGCACCGGACAGCGCCTGGTGAGCAAAGCCGCCGACGCACAGCAGGGCGATAGCAATGTACGGGCTGGTGAACAGACCGATCATCCCTGGGCCAATCATCAGCAATGCGCCCATGGTGACGACCATTTTACGGGAAACGATCAGGTTAACGCCGAACCAGCGCTGGAACAGCGGCGGTAAGTAACCCCCTACGATACAGCCCAGGTCAGCAAACAGCATCGGCATCCAGGCAAACATCGCAATCTCTTTCAGGTTAAAGCCGTAGACTTTAAACATGAACAGCGGGATCCAGGCGTTGAAGGTACCCCAGGCCGGCTCTGCCAGGAAACGCGGCAGCGCGATGCCCCAGAACTGGCGGTTACGCAGGATCTGACCGAGAGACATTTTCTTGGCGGTGCTGTTTTTATGCTGTGATTCCTGACCATTCAGAATGTAATCACGTTCTTCATCAGACAGTTTTTTCTGGTCGCGTGGGTGTTTGTAAAATACCAACCAGCACATGGCCCAAATGAAGCTCAGGGCACCAGAAATAATGAAGGCCATCTGCCAGCTGTGCATGACGATAGCCCAGACGACCAGCGGCGGAGCAATCATCGCGCCGATAGAGGAACCGACGTTAAAGTAACCCACGGCGATTGAACGTTCTTTTGCCGGGAACCATTCAGAGCTGGCTTTCAGACCCGCAGGGATCATCGCAGCTTCAGCGGCACCGACTGCACCTCGCGCCAGCGCCAGTCCACCCCAGCTACCAGCCAGTGCGGTCGCGCCACAGAAGACGGCCCACAGAACGGCGAACATCGCGTAACCAATTTTTGTGCCGAGCACATCGAGCACGTAGCCGGCAACAGGTTGCATTACGGTGTAAGCAGCAGAATACGCTGCGATGATATAGGAATACTGTTGGGTGGAGATGTGTAACTCTTCCATCAGAGTTGGCGCAGCTGCCGCCACAGTGTTACGTGTCAGATAACCCAGCACGGTGCCAAGCGTCACCAGTGCGATCATGTACCAACGTAACCCTTTAATTTTACGCATGTAAAACCTCATCGTTTTGTTATGTCCGCGAACGAGCGGTCATCTTCCAGTTCAGGGAGGAGGATGTTCTTTTACGAGGGGGTAACCGAAAAAAAGCCGGTACTCCCCGAACTCTGCCATGTCAATATTTGTGCTAATTCGGTTTCCGTACCGGTTAATCCGATGGTGATACATCGGTAATTTGCATTCCGTCGGCTTATGTATCGCGACGGCAAAAAGATAACTTGTCATACAGCTTTAAAAGGTGAGTGCCATCACAAAAGTGTGAATCTTCGTGTGGTCATTATTTCGCTTCAGCAAAGCCAGTGCTGGTGCGGCTTGGCGCGTGGTTTACCTCTTTGAGAGTAATTTTTTTGTCGCCATTTGTTGATCTAACTCACGAAAATATCTTCAGTGTATGGAAATTGGTGTGATAACTTTGTCAACATCAAAACATAAGCAATCTGACGCACTCGCTGAGAGGAAGACGATAATGACCCCGTTTATGACTGAAGATTTCCTGTTGGACACCGAATTTGCCCGCCGTCTGTATCATGATTACGCCAAAGACCAGCCAATCTTCGACTACCACTGCCATTTGCCACCGCAACAAATCGCGGAAAACTACCGTTTTAATAACCTGTATGACATCTGGCTGAAGGGTGACCACTACAAGTGGCGTGCGATGCGTACTAACGGCGTCGCTGAGCGCCTGTGTACCGGCGATGCGTCCGATCGCGAGAAGTTTGACGCCTGGGCCGCCACGGTTCCGCACACAATCGGTAACCCGCTGTACCATTGGACCCACCTCGAATTACGTCGCCCGTTTGGTATTACAGGTAAGCTGCTGTCTCCGGCAACGGCTGACGAAATCTGGAACCAGTGCAACGAACTGCTGGCGCAGGACAAATTCTCCGCGCGCGGCATCATGCAGCAGATGAATGTGAAAATGGTTGGTACTACCGATGACCCGATCGACTCTCTGGAGCATCACGCGGCCGTTGCTAAAGACGGAAGCTTTGATGTGAAAGTGCTGCCGAGCTGGCGTCCGGATAAAGCCTTTAACATTGAGCAGGCGACCTTTAATGACTATATGGCGAAGCTCGGTGAGGTGTCTGACACGGATATCCGCCGCTTCAGCGACCTGCAAGCTGCGCTGACCAAACGTCTGGATCACTTTGCGGCTCACGGCTGTAAAGTCTCTGACCACGCGCTGGACGTGGTGCTGTTTGCTGAATCTAACGAATCTGAACTGGATAGCATTCTGGCACGCCGCCTGGCGGGTGAAACGCTGAGCGAGCATGAAGTTGCCCAGTTTAAAACCGCGGTGCTGGTGTTCCTCGGTGCGGAATACGCGCGTCGTGAATGGGTACAGCAGTACCACATCGGCGCGCTGCGTAATAACAACCTGCGTCAGTTCAAACTGTTGGGTGCGGATGTCGGCTTCGACTCCATCAACGATCGCCCGATGGCCGAAGAGCTGTCCAAACTGCTGAGCAAGCAGAACGAACAGAACCTGCTGCCGAAAACCATTCTCTACTGCCTGAACCCGCGCGATAACGAAGTGCTGGGCACCATGATCGGCAACTTCCAGGGCGAAGGTATGCCGGGCAAGATGCAGTTCGGTTCCGGCTGGTGGTTCAACGATCAGAAAGACGGTATGGAACGTCAGATGACGCAGCTGGCCCAGCTCGGTCTGCTGAGCCGTTTCGTCGGCATGCTGACCGATAGCCGTAGCTTCCTGTCATACACGCGCCATGAATACTTCCGTCGCATCCTGTGCCAGATGATTGGCCGTTGGGTTGCTGCAGGTGAAGCGCCGGCAGATATCCAGCTGTTGGGTGAAATGGTCAGAAATATTTGCTTCAACAATGCGCGTGATTATTTCGCCATTGAACTGAACTAAGGCCTGGGTGAAGGTATGCAATACATCAAGATCCATACGCTGGATAACGTCGCGGTAGCGCTCGCTGATTTGGCTGAAGGAACCGAAGTCACCGTTGATGGGCAAGCGGTAATCCTGCGCCAAGCGGTTTCTCGTGGCCATAAATTCGCTTTATGCGATATTGCGCAAGGCGAAAACGTCATTAAATACGGTTTGCCAATCGGTCATACGTTGGTGGACGTGGCGGCGGGTGAGCATATTCATGCTCACAACACGCGCACGAATCTGAGCGACCTGGACACGTATAGCTACCACCCTGATTTTCAGGCAGAGCTTGTTCAACCCGCCGATCGCGACGTACAGATCTACCGTCGCGCCAACGGCGAGGTCGGCGTGCGCAACGAACTGTGGATCCTGCCGACGGTCGGCTGCGTCAACGCTATGGCGCGTCAGATGCAGACCCGCTTTCTGAAAGAGACCAACGACGCCGAGGGTATCGACGGCGTGCATCTTTTCAGTCACACCTACGGCTGTTCACAGCTGGGTGACGACCACATCAACACCCGTACCATGCTGCAAAATATGGTGCGCCACCCGAATGCGGGTGCGGTGCTGGTGGTCGGCCTGGGCTGTGAAAACAACCAGGTTGATGCCTTCCGCGAAACCTTAGGCGAGTACGATCCTGAGCGTGTTCACTTTATGGTCTGCCAACATCAGGAAGACGAAGTGGAAGCGGGGATTGAACATCTCCATCAGTTGTACAACGTGATGCGTAACGATAAGCGTGAGCCGGGTAAGCTGGGCGAGCTGAAGTTTGGTCTGGAATGCGGCGGCTCTGACGGCCTGTCTGGTATTACCGCCAACCCGATGCTGGGGCGTTTTTCCGACTACGTGATTGCCAACGGCGGCACCACCGTGCTGACTGAAGTACCGGAAATGTTCGGTGCCGAGCAGTTGCTGATGGACCACTGCCGTGACGAAGAAACCTTCGGCAAGCTGGTGACCATGGTCAATGACTTTAAGCAGTACTTCATTGCTCACGACCAGCCGATTTACGAGAATCCATCGCCGGGCAACAAAGCGGGCGGGATCACCACGCTGGAAGATAAATCTTTGGGCTGCACGCAAAAAGCGGGCTCCAGCCAGGTGGTGGACGTACTGCGCTACGGCGAACGCCTGAAGACACACGGCCTGAACTTACTGAGCGCGCCGGGTAACGATGCGGTTGCTACCAGTGCCCTCGCGGGCGCGGGCTGTCATATGGTGCTGTTCAGCACCGGCCGCGGTACGCCGTACGGCGGTTTTGTGCCGACGGTGAAAATTGCGACCAACAGCGAGCTGGCGGCCAAGAAAAAACACTGGATCGATTTTGACGCCGGACAGCTGATCCACGGTAAAGCGATGCCTCAGCTGCTGAGCGAGTTTGTCGATACGATCGTTGAGTTCGCCAATGGCAAGCAAACTTGCAACGAGCGCAACGATTTCCGGGAACTGGCTATCTTTAAAAGCGGCGTAACATTGTAATTACCCTTCATCTTTCGCGTGACAGCCGCGTTGGCTGCGTCCATTCACCCCGGTCACTTACTCCAGTAAGCTCCCGGGGATGTCTGAACTTACCGCCTTGCGGTAGCACGAAATCTATTGGGTAATCGAAATGGAGTGGATTTTAAAAACGGCGTTTCATAATATGGAGCGCCGTTTGTTTTTGCGTTTCCTCACAAGGATCTCCCATGACCGCGTATTGGCTGGCCCAGGGCGTAGGTGTCATCGCCTTTTTGATCGGCATTACCACCTTTTTCAATCGAGATGAGCGCCGGTTCCGGCTGCAACTTGCCGTCTACAGCGCCACCATTGGCGTGCATTTTTTTCTGATGGGCGCCTGGCCTGCGGGAATGAGTGCAGAGCTAAACACCATCCGCACACTCGTCTCGATGCATACCCGCAAACTGTGGGTAATGACCGTTTTTATTATCCTCACCCTGGTTCTTGGGCTGGCGAAATTACAGCATGCGATGGAGCTGTTGCCGATTATCGGCACGCTGGCCAGCACCTGGGCGCTGTTTCGCTGCCAGGGGCTGACCGTGCGCTGCGTAATGTGGTGCGCAACCGCCTGTTGGGTTATCCATAATTTCTGGTTGGGATCGATTGGTGGGACGATGATCGAAGGTAGTTTTCTGGTGATGAACGGCCTGAACATTATTCGCTTCCGGCGGATGCAAAAACGCGGAATTGATCCATTCAAAATTGAAAAAAGCGTACAAGAAGAGAACCCCTCCGTCCGGTGACGGAGGGGCAGAGATTAGCCGCGCAGGGCGTTATTTGCCAGACGTTCGTCTTCAGCCTGGCAGGCCGCAGCGGTAAACAGGACGTCTGTAGAAGAGTTCAGCGCCGTTTCACAGGAATCCTGCAATACGCCGATGATAAAGCCAACGGCAACGACCTGCATGGCGATGTCATTCGGGATACCGAACATATTACATGCCAGTGGGATCAGCAGCAGAGAACCTCCCGCCACGCCCGATGCGCCGCAGGCACACAGCGAAGCCACCACGCTCAGTAACAGCGCCGTCGGTAAATCGACCGGAATACCCAACGTATTTACCGCCGCCAGCGTCAACACGGTAATGGTGATCGCCGCGCCAGCCATGTTGATGGTGGCTCCCAGCGGGATAGAAACCGAATAGGTATCACGATCCAGGTTCAGCTTCTCACACAGCGCCATATTCACCGGAATGTTTGCCGCGGAGCTACGGGTAAAGAAGGCGTACACGCCGCTTTCACGCAGACAGGCCAGCACTAACGGATATGGGTTGCGGCGAATTTTCCAGAATACCAGCAGCGGGTTGACCACCAACGCTACCAGCAGCATACAGCCTACCAGCACGGTCAGCAGCTGCGCGTAGCCCCAAAGCGTGGCGAAACCGGTGGTTGCCAGCGTGGAGGAGACCAGGCCGAAGATACCGATCGGCGCGAAACGAATCACCAGCTTCACCATAAAGGTGACTGCGTTGGACATATCGTTGACCAGATTTTTGGTCGTTTCATTACCGTGACGCAGCGCAAAGCCCAGACCGACGGCCCAAACCAGGATGCCGATGTAGTTGGCGTTAAGCAGTGCATCAATTGGGTTAGAAACCATGCTCATTAGCAGGCCACGCATCACTTCAATAATGCCGGACGGCGGTACGATATCGCTGGCGCTGCTTGAAAGATGCAGCGTTGATGGGAAGGCGAAGCTGAAGACAACGGCCGCTAGCGCTGCGGAAAATGTTCCGAGCAGGTAGAGGAACAGGATTGGGCGGATATTGGTTTTTTGCCCGTGCTGGTGGTTGGCGATAGAAGCCATTACCAGCATCAGAACCAGAATTGGTGCGACGGCTTTTAACGCGCCGACGAACAGAGTACCCAGTAAACCAACGGCTTCTGCCGCAGGTTTTGACACCAGTGCCAGTAAAATCCCCAGAACCAAACCGATCAAAATTTGTTTAACCAGGCTCCCTTGCGCCAGGCGCGAGAATAGCCCCGATGAACGTTGCGTAGTCATGTAGTAATCCTTTCATTGTGTTGTTGCCCTGCCTTTGTGCGTTCTGTAGACGCATCTTTCAGGATGAGGCAAATGTTTGCATGGCTGAGTATAAGGAAAGAACAGGGTTCTGGAAGCGAAATATCCTGGATTTCGCGTTGAGATCATATTTTATAACTTTGGGTTAACATTATTTTGACATGATAAACAAAAAGCCCGACGCACGCAGTGTGCTGTCGGGCTTTTCAGCTAGCAGATGAAACTTACTGTATTTGTTGCTTTTTATCGTGCTGGTGGTTGACCCAGGCGTTCACAATCAGCGTCACAAACAGAATGCCAAATACCACGCCTAACGAGATAGCGATCGGGATATGGTAGAAATCGACGATCAGCATCTTAATACCGATAAACACCAGAATGACCGACAAACCGTACTTCAGCATGGAGAAACGCTCCGCCACGCCCGCCAGCAGGAAGTACATTGCGCGCAGACCCAAAATAGCAAACAGGTTTGAGGTCAACACGATGAACGGGTCGGTAGTGACGGCAAAGATAGCCGGAATACTGTCGACGGCAAAAATGACGTCGCTCAGCTCAACCAGAATCAACACCAGCATCAGCGGCGTAACAAACAGCAGGCCGTTTTTACGCACGAAGAATTTTTCATCTTCGATGGTATCGGTCATGCGCAAATGACCGCGCAGCCAGCGTACTAACGGCCTGTCGCCAATACCGGAAGCATCTTCTTTCGCCAGCGCCATTTTTACGCCGGTAAACAGCAGGAATGCACCGAACACGTACAACAGCCACTCAAATTGGGTGATAAGCCAACTGCCGGCGAAGATCATGATCGTACGCAGAACAATGGCTCCCAGCACGCCATACACCAGTACCCGACGCTGCAACGCAGGCGGTACGGAGAAGTAGCTGAACAGCATCAACCAGACAAAGACGTTATCTACTGCCAGCGATTTTTCGATCAAATAGCCGGTAAGGAACGCCAGCGCCTGTGGGTCGGCAACGGCGCGGCCCTGGGTTTGTGCCAGGTACCACCAGAAGACGGCGTTAAACAGTAACGACAGCGTTACCCAAACGATTGACCAGGCCGCAGCCTGCTTCATCGACATCGTATGCGCGCCACGACGACCCTGCAACAGCAGGTCGATGGCCAGCATAATTACCACCACGACAGCGAAGCCACCCCATAACAACGGTGTGCCGACAGTATTCATTGTATTTCCCCATGCATAAAAAAAACGGCCAACGCCGAATGACGTTAGCCGCTGCTTTTTATGCATAGACCTTGCCATTCGGCAAGGTCTCACTTACAACAACAAAGGAATACGATGGCGTATTCCTTTGTTATCGCCCGGCGACCGGATGTGGTTTTTCACACATCGTAATGACGATCAACCGACAACGAAGTTACTCCCCTTTGCGGGTTACAAAATATTACAGGCCATGCATTCAGTCAATGGCCTGCAACATTCGTTTTACATACTTTTACGCAGTCAGCGATATTACCGCTTCGTCTGCCGGGAAAATCACGCCGGTCTGGCGGCGAATCTCTGTTTGCAGTTTGGCGGTGATACGGCTGACGGCCAGTGCGGGGTGATCCACTTCGCCGGATTCAACCAAATGAGCAAAAGCCTCTGCCTCATACAGCATAGTATTGATGTGCTGAGGCGTCGTCAGATCCTGGGTTTTCCCCCCGCGAGGAACGAAGCACACTTTCTGACACTCGGAGATATGCTCGATCACCAGCGATCCCTGCTCACCCTGAATTTCACTGGCTAACACCGAGTCGCTTACTTTTGAGTGCTGGAGTGTGACGCTGAAATCACCGTAATTCATCACCACCACGCCGTGGGCATCTACGCCGCTTTCCAGCAGACTGGCGCTGGCCTGAACGCTTTGCGGCTCACCCCACAGCGCAACCGCTGAGGCCAGGCAGTAAAAACCGATATCCATAATCGAGCCATTTGAGAACGCCGGATTAAACGTGTTCGGATTTTCACCGTCCAGATAGCGCTGGTAACGCGAGGAGTACTGGCAGTAATTGATAAACGCTTTCCTGATTCTTCCGACTTTGGGTAGAGATTGCTGCAACAGCAGGAAGTTAGGCAAGCTGGCGGTCTTAAACGCTTCAAACAGCACGACCTGATTTTCGCGCGCGCAGGCGATAGCGGCTTCGGCTTGCGCCAGGTTTGAGGCCAGCGGCTTTTCGCAAATAACATGCTTTTTGTGCCGCAAAAACAGCTCGGTCTGCGGGAAGTGCAGGGAGTTTGGACTGGCGATGTAGACGGCGTCGATCGCCTCGCTTTGCGCCATCGCTTCCAGTGAGGTAAACAGATGCTCGACGGGGTAATCATTGGCGAAGGTCTGCGCCTGCTCGAGGCTACGGGAATAGACCGCGGTCAACTTATATTTGCCGGTTTCATGGGCGGCATCGACAAACTGGCGGGTGATCCAGTTTGTGCCAATTACTGCGAAACGTATCATAATGGCCTTCAGGCTGCGAAAAGGGATCCTTTCGTCAATTTAGCATGCTCTGAAGACAAAGCCAGTGCGCGACTACGCAGTTTGCTTTAACGATTGTTGCGTTAACCACAGGCGGGTATCGAACTCCAGTTGATGATACTGAGGCTCCATATGACAGCACAGCTGGTAAAACGCTTTGTCGTGCTCTTTTTCTTTCAGATGCGCCAGTTCATGAACGACGATCATGCGTAAAAAAGGTTCAGGGGCATTGCGAAACACGGTGGCAACGCGGATCTCCGCTTTGGCTTTTAGCTTACCGCCCTGCACGCGAGATACGGCGGTATGCAGCCCCAGCGCATTCTTCAGAACGTGTATCTTGCTGTCATACATGACTTTATTCAGCGGCGGGGCATTACGCAGGAACTGATTTTTCAGATCCTGAGCATATTGCCAGAGCGCTTTGTCGGTCGCGAAATCATGCGTCCCCGGATAGCGCTTCTCCAGCACTGCGCCCAGACGCTGTTCAGCAATCAGCGTTCTCACCTGAGAAAGCAAATGTTCCGGGTAGCCCTGGAGATAAGTTAGTTGGTTCATCTTTGCCCATGCCAATCATAAAAAGTGTATACTCACGCACCCTTTTCAGGGATACGCCGAAATTTTACCATTCAGGAGGGCCGATGAGCCACATAGACAACGGTTTCCGTTCGCTGTCACTTAAACGTTTCCCGGAAACGGATGACGTTAACCCGCTGCTGGCGTGGGAAGCGGCAGATGAATATCTGCTGCAACAGCTGGACGATACCGAGATTAGCGGCCCGGTGCTAATCCTGAATGATACCTTTGGCGCGCTGGGCTGTGCGCTGGCGCAACATTCGCCGTACAGCATTGGCGACTCCTATCTCAGCGAGCTTGCCACACGCGAGAACCTGCGTCATAACGATATTGCTGAGTCGAGCGTCAAATTCCTCGACAGCACCGCTGAATATCCGCAGGCGCCGGGCGTGGTGCTGATTAAGCTGCCAAAAACCATGGCGCTGCTGGAGCAGCAACTGCGCGCGCTGCGTGAAGTGGTGACGCCGCAAACGCGTATCATCGCCGGGGCAAAAGCGCGTGATGTGCATACCTCGACGCTGGAGCTGTTTGAAAAAGTATTGGGTCCAACCACCACCACGCTGGCGTGGAAAAAAGCCCGTTTAATCAACTGTACGTTCAGCAAACCTGAGCTGGCCGCTGCCTCGCAAATGCTAAGCTGGAAGCTGGAAGGTACCGAATGGACTATCCATAACCACGCCAACGTCTTCTCCCGTACCGGACTGGATATCGGCGCGCGCTTTTTTATCGAGCATCTGCCGGAAAACCTCGAAGGGGAGATTGTTGACCTCGGCTGTGGTAACGGCGTCATCGGTATGACGCTGTTGGCGAAGAACCCGGAAGCCAGCGTGGTATTTGTTGATGAATCGCCGATGGCGGTGGCTTCAAGCCGCTTGAACGTGGAAAGTAACATGCCTGAAGCGCTGGATCGCTGTGAGTTTATGATCAACAACGCGCTGTCGGGCGTCGAACCGTTCCGCTTTAACGCCGTGCTGTGTAACCCACCGTTCCACCAGAAGCACGCGCTGACGGATAACATTGCCTGGGAGATGTTCCACCACGCTCGCCGCTGCCTGAAAATCAACGGTGAGCTGTACATTGTGGCTAACCGTCACCTTGACTACTTCCACAAGCTGAAGAAGATTTTCGGCAACTGTGTGACCATCGCCACCAATAATAAATTCGTGGTACTGAAAGCGGTCAAAACCGGTCGCCGCCGCTAATCGTGTGTGCCGGATGGCGGCGTGACCGCCTTATCCGGCCTACGAAATCCATACTGTTAAATTTCCAGCGCCAGCGTCGTCCCTTGGGCAATAGCGCGCCGGGCATCCAGCTCCATCGCCACATCGCAGCCGCCGATCAGATGTACCGTTTTACCTGCCGCGTGGAGTGGATCAACCAGTTCACGGCGCGGCTCTTGTCCGGCGCAAATCACCACGTTATCCACGTTAAAGATCAACGGTTCGCCGTTCAACACGACGTGTAACCCATCATCATCAATTTTCTGATAGCTAACTGCCGGGATCATTTTCACGCCGCGTGAGAGCAGGGTGGCGCGATGGATCCAGCCTGTCGTTTTCCCTAAACCTTGTCCCGGTTTGCTGGCTTTGCGCTGCAACATCACTATCTGGCGCGGGCTGCGGGATAAGTGCGGGCCTTCCAGGCGTAAGCCGCCAGGCTGTTGCAGGCTGGTGTCGATCCCCCATTCCACGCAGAATTCCGCAATGTTTTGGCTGGTGGGCTCACCGGGCTGGCTTAAATACATGGCGGTATCAAAACCGATCCCGCCGCAGCCAACGATCGCCACGCGTTTGCCCACCGGCATTTTATCGCGCAGGACGTCGAGATAGCTGAGCACTTTAGGATGCGCGATCCCCTCGATCGGTGGCATGCGTGGCTCGATCCCGCTGGCGAGGATCACTTCATCGAAGGGGTACAGATCGCGTGCGCTGACAAAGTGATTCAGCTTCAGCGATACGCCAGTCACATCGATCATCCGGCGGTAGTAGCGCAGGGTTTCATAAAATTCTTCTTTGCCGGGGATCTGCTTAGCGATATTAAACTGCCCGCCAATCTCGCTATGCGCGTCAAACAACGTCACGTGATGACCGCGTGCGGCGGCATTAATGGCGAAGGCGAGGCCTGCAGGACCTGCTCCGACAACCGCCAGATTTTTCGGCACAGTGGCGGCAACGATCGGCATTTTGGTCTCATGGCAGGCGCGCGGATTCACCAGGCAAGAGGTGACTTTGCCGACGAAGATCTGATCCAGGCAGGCTTGGTTACAGCCGATACAGGTATTGATCTCATCCGCTCGCCCGGTTTGCGCTTTTGACAGCAGTTCGGCATCGGCGAGGAACGGACGGGCCATCGACACCATATCGGCATCGCCACGGGCCAGAATGTCATCGGCGACTTGAGGATCGTTAATGCGGTTGGTGGTGACCAGTGGGATCGTCACATGCCCTTTCAGCTTACGTGTCACCCAACTAAACGCACCGCGCGGCACCGGGGTGGCGATAGTGGGAATACGCGCCTCATGCCAGCCAATACCGGTGTTAATAATGGTCGCCCCTGCGGCTTCTATCGCCTGCGCCAACTGGACGGTTTCGTCGAAGGTTCCGCCGTTTTCCACCAGATCGAGCATCGACAGGCGGAAGATAATAATAAAGTCATTACCGGCACGCTGGCGTACCGCGCGCACCACTTCCACGGCAAAACGCATGCGGTTGGCATACTCGCCACCCCACTCGTCATTGCGCTGATTGGTGCGCAGAGTCAGGAATTCGTTGATGAGATAGCCTTCCGAGCCCATCACTTCGACGCCATCATAGCCTGCTTCCCGCGCCAGTTGAGCGCAGTGGGCAAAATCTTCAATCAACTGCAGCACCTCATCGTGCGTCAGCTCATGCGGCGTAAAGCGGTTGATTGGCGCCTGAATGGCAGAAGGTGCCACCAGATGCGGCTGGTAGCTGTAACGCCCGGTATGCAGGATTTGCAAGGCGATTTTGCCGCCTTCGTCATGCACCGCGTCGGTAATGACGCGATGATGTGCAAGCTGGCTGGTGTCGTTCAGCATCGCGCCGCCTTCCATCCCCACGCCGGAAAGCGCAGGCGCAATACCTCCGCTCACAATTAACGCTACGCCGTGACGGGCGCGTTCGGCGTAGAACGCGGCCAGCCGTTCTGCACCGTCGGGATACTCCTCCAGCCCGGTATGCATTGAACCCATCAGCACGCGGTTTTTAAGCGTGGTGAAGCCTAAATCGAGCGGGGCGAACAGCGACGGATAGCTCATAAAGGTGTCCAGTATGTAAAATTATTGTTATGTGGTCGGATGAGTTAATAATTTAGCCGTCGTGGCGTAAAAGGGAAAAGGGGAATGCCGTGATTGTGATGGGATTCAAAAAATGCCCCTGCGGACGCAAGGGCAAGTGGGTCAGAACGCCAGTCGTTTACCCAGACCGTCAAAGAGGTGCAGGTGCGACTCTTGTACGGTGAGCGTAAGCGGTGTATCCGGCATGAAGCTAAGCTGTTGAAAAGACTTCAGGCACACGGGGTGGCCGGCCAAATCCAACCACACCAGCGTGGAGTCGCCCTGTAATTCACACAGCCGGGTACGACCTTGCAATGTGAAATCCCCGGTCTGCTGGTACTGCATATGCTCCGGGCGGATGGCGACAAACAGCTTGTCCCCGTCGCTAACGCCTGCTGGCTGACGGGTGAGGCGGAAGACAAGGTTATCGGCGATATGCAGCGCGCCTTCGCGCCATACCGCTGGCAGAACATTGATTTTCGGCGTGCCGATAAACTCAGCGACAAACAGGTTTGCCGGGGTGTTATACAGCTCCAGCGGCGTGCCCACCTGCTCAATTTTTCCCTTGTAAAGCACCACGATGCGATCGGCCAGCGTCATCGCCTCCACCTGATCGTGCGTTACATAGATCATGGTGTTTTTCAGGGTGTTATGCAGTTGCTGGATCTCCTGGCGCATCCCGACCCGCAACGCGGCATCCAGGTTAGACAGCGGTTCATCAAACAGAAACAGTTCCGGTTGCTGGACAATAGAACGCCCGATCGCCACACGTTGGCGCTGCCCGCCGGACAGATTCTGCGGCAGCCTGTCCAGCATCTCTTCCAGCTTCAGCATGCTGGCGGCGTGAGCGACCCGCTTATCAATCTCGGCGGCGGGCGTGTTGATATTACGTAAACCGAATGACAGATTTTCCCTGACGGTCATATGCGGGTAGAGGGCGTAGGACTGAAACACCATCGACAGGTTGCGTTTGCCCGCCGCAAGTTTGGTAACCTCTTTTCCCCCCATCACCAGTTTACCGCCGTCGGGGATTTCCAGTCCGGCGATGATCCGCAGCAGCGTGGATTTCCCGCATCCGGAAGGGCCAACCAGCACAATGAACTCCCCGGAGGCGATCTCCAGCGACAGATTTTCAATGATGGTGTTCTTGCCCAGGCTTTATGAATATTGCTCAGGCTTAGCGCGGTCATAACCTCTCCTTGTCAGAATCCCAGGCTGCAATCAGCGTTAAAAGTTCATCGGTTTTGCGCGCCAGCAGTGCCGTATCCGCGCGGGTTTCCACGTTCAGGCGCAGTAGCGGCTCGGTGTTGGAGGCGCGTAAGTTGAAGCGCCAGTCAACGAAGTCGATGCTCAACCCGTCGCAATCGTCACGCAGGCCGCTGGCTTGCAGATAGTGAGAGGCGATGGATTGCATGACCGATTGCGGATCGGCCACCGTCAGATTGATTTCGCCGGAAACCGGAAAGCGCACCTGGGCGTGTTCGATATACGCCGACAGCGGACGGCTGTCGCTGCCGATAATTTGCAGCAGCAATACCAGTGGGATCATCCCGCTGTCGCAATAGCCAAAATCGCGGAAGTAGTGGTGGCCGCTCATTTCTCCGCCGTAGACCGCGTCCTCTTCGCGCATTCGCGCTTTGATAAAGGCGTGCCCGGTTTTGCTGATGACCGGGATTCCGCCGCAGCGAGTTACAACGTCCAGCGTATTCCACGTCAGGCGCGGGTCCAGAATGATATGACTGCCTGCGGAGCGTTGCAGGAAGTGCTCGGCGAACAGGCCAACCAGGTAGTAGCTCTCAATAAAGCGGCCACACTCATCAAAGAAGAAGCAGCGATCGAAATCGCCATCCCAGGCGATGCCGAAATCAGCCTGATTCTCGATAACCGCCTGCTGGGTGATGAGGCGGTTTTCCGTCAGCATCGGATTCGGCACGCCCGCCGGGAAATGACCGTCCGGCTGATGGTGCAGGCGAATAAACTCAATCTGAACCCCCGCACGGGCCAGTCCGTCGGCGATCGCGTCAAGCGCAGGCCCGACGGTGCCATGTCCGGCGTTGGTCACAATACGTAACGGGCGAGTCGGCGGATGCTGAAGGAAGCGCAGCAGGCAGGCAATCCAGGCGGGGCGATTATCATAAGGGATGAGGCTGCCACGATGGACAATCGGTGCAAAGTCATTGCGCTCCGCCAGCGCTTTTATCTCCAGCAGGCCGTTGTCGTTACTGATCGGACGCGCCTCTTCGCGCACCAGCTTCATACCATTGTACTGCGCCGGATTATGGCTGGCGGTAATCTGAATGCCGCCGTCGGCACGCAGTTCCCGGGTGGCGAAATAGATCTCTTCGGTGCCTGACAGACCAAGGTCGATAACATCCACGCCGCTGGAAATCAGCCCGTCGGTCACGGCGGATTTTAACGATTCCGAGCTAAGGCGAATGTCGGCGCCGATCACCACCCGGCGCGGATGGCGCCAGGCGGCGTAAGCGCGACCGATGCGAAAGGCGATATCCGGCGTCAGGTTGACGCCAACCTCACCGCGAATGTCGTAGGCTTTAAAACAGGTTAGTTCATCCATAATCTACTCTTCTGTAATTAATGAGTCAGGCTGACTCCCGAATGATGAGCTGGTAAGGCAATTCATAGTGGGTCACCGGTCCTCTGGTGAGCAGCAATTTGACGGCCATTTCCCCTTTCTTTTCCGCGTCTTGCGCGATGGTGGTCAGGCGTATTCCCGCCACCTCAACGGCGAGATTATCGAAACCGGTAACGGCAACCCGCTGCGGAACCGCCAGTTGCTGCCGTTGGCAGTAGTGGATCGCGCCGACGGCGAAGCGATCGGAAAGGCAGATAAGCGCAGTGATCTCCGGATGGGTTTCCAGTAACGCTTTGGCCGCCTGTTCGCCGTGTTCTTCATCGTGTCGGGTTTGATACAGCCAGCACGTATCAAGGGCGAAGCCGCGCTGCTGGAAAACCTCCCGGCAGGCATTCACGCGGGAGAGCATCAGCAGGTTGTCGCCGGTGACGGGGGCGGTCAGATCGCACATTCCCTGCGCTGAGGGCTGTGACGGAAAGGCGATGATGCCGAAATGTCGATGACCTTTATCGGCCAGATAGCGGGCAATATCGCGCATGGCGCAGGCGTTATCGATGGAGACGCTGCTATGGTCGGGAAACTGAAAATCGAGCGTGACCACCGGACGCCCATGAGCCAGCGCGTGCTGGATCATGGCCGCATTGTTATGCGTGGCGTTGAGAATATAGCCATCAACCAGGGTGTTGAGCGGCGTCTGTTGCCGCTTACGCAAAGGGATCAAGACCAGATTGACGTTTTGTTCTTCACACTGGACGGCGATCCCCCGCATCAGCGCAATGTCGTGGGGATCGATAAACACGTAACTCATAGAGTCGTTGAATATCACGCCGATGGTGTCAGATTTGCCGGTACGCAGCGCGCGCGCCAGCTTGTCCGGTCCCTGAAAGCCAAGCTCGCTGGCATATTGCAAAATTCGCTGGCGCAGCTCCGGAGATAATTTTTCCGGATTATTCCATGCGTTCGACACCGTGGTATGGGAAATACCCATAATCTTGGCCAATGATTTTATCGTAATACGTTTCTTATCTTTATTATCATTAACGTTTATTTTCATGTTTAATATATTTGCTGGGTTTATATATTGGCGTGAATTATTTATTTCTATCGTCCATTGCGTTGAACGTTGATGCAAAGTTTAACGTTAAACAAAAATCGTTTTGTGATTTGTTTAACGTTAAACATAAAAAGGGGGTGTTAATTTACGCTCCATTCAATAGCAGGGTAGCGGTAAATCAATACTTATTGAAAGTAAATGGAGAGTTATCGTGAGAGTTGTAAAATTAGCTAAATTAACAACCTGTGTACTATTCGCATTTTGTATTTCTGGCTGCGGTCCGGATGATAAAAAATCCGCAGAGACAGCAAAAACGCCAATTAAAATGTGGGTGGCACCAAACGAAAATGAAGAAGCCTTCTGGAATACTATGGTTAAAGAATGGAATAAAGACCCGGCGCATACCCCGGTCGAATTTACGCCCATTCCTGCCGCCAGCAGTTCTGAAGAGGCAATAATGAACGCGCTGGCTTCCGGCACGGAACCCGATATTTCCAGTAATATCTTTATCGGTTTTGCCAGCCAGTTGGTGGAAATTGGTCAGCTTGAAGACCTGTCTAAAATGAGTGGTTTTAATGAACTCGTTAATAACCGACAGATGGGCAAAATTATTCCTGCCTGGCAATTAAACGGCGAGCAACATGTTCTGCCAATCTATATTAATCCTATCGTCTGGTGGTGGCGGGGCGATTTACTCAAGCAGTATGGTTTTGATCATGTTCCGACCCGTTATGATGAGCTTTATCAGCTGGCAGAGCGCCGGGCGGCGGATAATAACGGCTATGTTATCCAGATGACCGCCGGGAAAAACTGGTGGGAACGCTGGTTCGATTTTATTCCGCTTTATTATGCGCAAAACGGCGGTAAACCTTACCTCGCGGGTCATCAGGCGACGTTTGCCGATCCTGCCGGACAGGCGGTACTGACCTTTATGGGGAAAGTCTTTAACAGCAAGTGGAGCAGCTACGACTTCACCGCCGCCGACGATCCGTTAGCGACTGGACAGGTGCTGGCGTCCGCGCGCGGTCCGTGGGATATCGCTCGCTATCACAAGCAGTATCCGGAGATCCTCAAAACGCTGCAAATTGGGCCGATGCTCACCGAGAAAGGCGACGCGCATCCGTATACGTTCGGCGACAGCAAAGGGGTGGTGATCTTCAGTTCCAGCAAGCGCAAAGCGCAGGCGTGGGCGTTTATTCAGTGGGTCTTTAACAACGCCGAGCACGACCGGAGCTGGCTGGAGCTGACCGGTATGCCGCCAGCACGCAGTGATTTAATGAGTAATCCGCTGTTTGTGAATTACTTTGAGAAAAACCCGCTGGAGAAGGCGATCGCATCTTACGTGGACGTCGCGCTGCCGCCAGCGGCCACTACGCAAACCACGGAGATTCAGCGCAGCATGACGCAGATGCTGGAGCAGGTCATTTTCAACCACGCCGATCCGGCTGCCACCCTCGATAAATCCGCGCAGGAAATTAATACGTTGCTGGCGAAATAAGGGGAAAAAATGGCTGGATATGAATCCCGCACCGGAGGCCTGTTGGCCTCCACGTGGATCGGTTATTCGTTGCTGTTCTGGTTTTATCCGCTGTGCTGGCTGGTCGTGCTCAGCGTGACGAACTGGCAATTTATTGGCACGCCGACGTTTAGCGGATTACAGAATATCATTGGCGTGTTTCATGACGCGTTATTCTGGCAGTCGATGTGGAACGTGTGCCGTTTTTTAATGTGGTATATCCCGATTGTCTTTCTTGCCTCGCTGCTGTTTGCCGCGGGATTACGAAAAATTAAGTACGGGAAAAGTTTTATTGCCCTGAGCTTTTTACTGGCGAATATCTCTTCGGGGGTGGCCTATTCCATCGTCTTTTCAAAATTGTTCAGCGAATACGGGCCGGTCAATCAATTTTTACAGGCCAGTTTCGGCATCTCTGTGCCCTGGTTTACCAACCCTGACTGCGCCATGTTATCCATTGCGTTAATTGTTACCTGGAAATTCGTCGGTTATTACGGGCTGATTCTCTATTCCGGGATGGTGGCGATCCCCGCGGATATTTACAGCGCGGCGCAGTTGGATAAAACCGGGAGGTTTAAGCAAAGTTGGGCGATTACCCTGCCGATGATGAACGCGCAAATCGTGATGGTGATGGTGCTGGCGATTACCGTGGCGTTCAGCATCTTTACCGAGCCGTATCTTATCACCGGCGGTGGACCGCTCAACAGCACCACCAGTCCGATGGTGGTGATGTATGAAGTGGCGTTCCAGAAAATGAAGCCAACCTGGGCGGCGACCATGTCGATTATCGTTGCGGCATGCAGTTTCCTCGCCATCTGGGTCTTCCGCAAAGTATTCGAAAAACATATCGAGATTGTGTGAATGAAGAAACTGACTCCCTTAACGCTGCTCATTCACGCCATGATGTTTTTGCTGGCGCTCACCTGGCTCTATCCTTTTATCTGGATGGTGATCTCCTCGCTGAAACCGACGGCGCAAATCTACACGACCGGGCTGTTTTCCGGTCATCTGACGCTGGAGAATTACGCTTTTCTGTTCGATAACAGCAACCGGGCGGACAAACCTTTTTTGCGCACCCTGGTTAACTCGCTGTTTGTGTCGCTCACCATTACCGTCTGCGTCACGCTGACCTCAATGCTGGTGGGATATGCCGTCGCGAAAACCGATTTTCGCGGCAAAAATGCGTTTCGCAACCTGTTGATTGTGCAGATGGTTTTCCCGGTCTTTATGTTCATCATTCCACAGTTTGTCCTGATGCGTGAACTGGGGCTGATCAACAGCTACGGGGCGATGATCCTGCCGTATGCGATGAGCGCCTGGGGCATTTTCATGGTTTCGCAGAGCTTTAAAGGCACGCCGAATGATTACCTGTACGCCGCAAGGCTCGATCACGCCAGCCTGTGGGGGATCCTGCGGCATGTGATGATGCCGCTGAATAAATCCATTCTGGCGATTGTCGCGCTGTTCACCTTTTCCAGCTCATGGGACAACTTCCTCTGGCCGCTGATCGTGATGCGCGAAGTGGACAAAATGCCGTTTTCGGTGCTGCTCGCCACCTTCAGCAAATCCTATGGCATCTACCTGGGACCGGTGCTGGCGGGGTCGGTGGTGCAGATGCTGCCAATCGTTGTCCTGTTTATTCTGTTCAGAAAATACTTCCTCGAAGGCATGTCGTTATCACTGAAATAAGGAACGTGACGGTGAAAAAGCAACTGTGGTGGCAGGCGTGTACCTGCTATCAAATTTATCTGCCTTCGTTTTGCGACGGCAATAACGACGGGCTGGGCGATTTTCCGGGCCTGATTTCCCGGCTGGATTATTTGCAGGCGCTGGGCATTGGCGCGGTGTGGATCACGCCGTTTTATCCCTCTCCGCTGGTGGATAACGGCTACGATATCAGCGATTACTGCGCCGTTGACGCCCGTTTCGGCACTCTCGACGATTTCCGCCGGGTGGTTGACGGCTGCCATGCCAGAGGCATTCGGGTGATTATCGATCTGGTGGTCAATCACGTCTCCTCAGAACATCCCTGGTTTTGCGATGCGTGGAATAATCCGGACAGCCGCTATCGTGATTATTTCCTTTTTCGCCGCCAGCCGAATAACTGGCGTTCTTTCTTTTCCGGCAGCGCGTGGACCGCGGAGCCTGACACCGGCGAATTTTATTACCATAAATTCGCGCCCGGCCAGGTGGATCTCAACTGGGCCAACCCCGCGGTGGAACAGGAAATTTACCGGGTGGTGGATTTCTGGGTTACGCAGGGGGTGGACGGTTTTCGCTTTGACGTCATCAACTTTCTTACTACCGACGGCATTGGGCCTGATAACCCGGAAGAGAACGGCGAGCAGCGCCATAAATTTGACATCAATCAGCCGCGACTCCCGGAAACGCTGCAACGGCTATGTGCCCATGTTCGGGCGCAGGGGGACTATTTCCTGATTGGCGAAATCGGCAGCGAAGACCCTGACGTGCTCAGCCGCTATCAAAGTCCGCAACTGATGGACGTGGTGTTTAATTTCAATATCGGCAGCCAGAAAACCTTTGATGTTTCCCGTCTTTTCAGCCAGTTAAAAACCACGCTGGCTGCGCAGTCGGGTTTACCGACGCTGTTTTTCTCCAGCCATGATATGTCACGGATGATCAGCCGCTTTGGCGAAAACGAGCGCGATACCGGGCGGGCGCTGGCGGTGTTGGCGCTCCAGCTAACGGTGAGCGGCGTGCCGTTTATCTTCCAGGGCGAAGAGCTGGGGGTGACCGACTACCGTCCGCAAACGGCAGAGCAGCTTTTTGATATACAGGGAAAAACCCATTACCGCACCGCCCTTGCCGCAGGCAGCAGCCCACAGCAGGCGCTGGCGCTGGCTATTGAACATTCGCGGGATGGTTCGCGCGCGCCGCTGCCCTGGCGCGACGCCCCCTTTGGCGGATTTTCCACCGTCGCGCCGTGGATGCCCGTCGGCGGCGATATCGCCCTGATTAACGCGGAGCGCCAGCAACAGGATGAGACATCGTTCTGGCATCAGTACCGGCTGCTGATCGCCCTGCGCCGCTGCGTTGCGGCGCTGCATCAGGGACAGCAGGACTCGCTTAACCTCACTGACGAATGCGTCTGGTTTACCCGTTCGACGGCGGCGGAGCAGGTCTGGATCGCCATCAACTTTGGTGCGCCTGTTCGCAATCCGTGGCAGGAGATTGAGGCTGAAGAGCTGTACGGAGAGGACGCGCAATGGATTGGTAAGAATCAATGTTTGATCAAAAGGAGAGTACATGGACAGGCACAGTAAAAACCCGTTGATTACCCCGGCGGACGTGACGCCTTCACTGCCCGGCAGGAAGGTCGATTGTGTTTTCAATGCTGGCGTAACGGAGTGTGACGGGGAGATCGTTTTGCTGCTGCGGGTGGCGGAAAGCGTGATCAATTCCGACCCGCAGCAGCGTGTCGTACCGCTGTTGGAAAAAACCGATGCGGGCTGGGTACAGGCCACCGCGAGTTTCGATCGTCGCGATGAACGCTATGATTTCAGCGATCCGCGGGTGATCGTGCTGAAAAGCGATCCGGCGCGGGTGTGGCTGACCTCCATGTCGCATCTGCGTCTGGCGCGCAGTCGCGACGGGGTGAACTTCCGGATTGACAGCCAGCCGTTTATCATCGCCGATACGCAATATGAAGAGTTCGGCTGCGAAGATGCGCGGATCACCCGCATCGATGATATCGCGTACATCAACTACTCGGCGGTGTCGTCGCTGGGGATCTCTACCGCGCTGGCGGTGACCAAAGACTTTGTCACGGTGGAGAAAAAAGGGTTGATCCTCTGTCCGGACAACCGCGACGTCTGCTTTTTCCCGGAAAAGATCGCCGGTAAATATCACGCCCTGACCCGTCCGGCCCCGTGCCACTTCGGTCATCCGGAAATCTGGATCTGCGAGTCGCCGGATATGCTGCACTGGGGCAACCATCGCCACCTGCTGGGACGGTCCGGCGATGCCTGGGACTGCCGTAAATCAGGCGGCGGCGCGCCGGTATTAAAAACCGATCGCGGCTGGCTGGAGATCTACCACGGTGTGGATGCCGATCAGCACTACTGCCTCGGCGCGCTGCTGCTGGATCTCAACGATCCGACCCATATTTTGGCGAAATCACCGGTACCGTTGCTGGAGCCAGATGCGCCCTACGAGCGCGAAGGCTTCTTCGGCAATGTGGTGTTCACCTGTGGGGCGCTGATCCGCGATGAGACGCTGCACGTCTGGTACGGCGCCGCCGATGAGTGCGTGGCGCTGGCGACAATGCCGCTGGACAAACTGTGGCGGCATCTGGGGGTTAAATAAATGCCGCAGAGTGTCCTGGGTTGCTAAACCTCCTTCTGGCTGGGGGGGCGATTCACACGTTGCGGCCGCTGGTGGACGAATCTTTGCTGCAAATAATGAAAGTACACAACAGAAGAGCAGGGCAATAAATGCCCTGCAAGTCTGTATATTTAATTTCACATTGTATTTCAGGTGAGCAAGAAAACAGACCGCTCTAATCGTTATTAATATTTTAATTAATATCTGACGCGGGAGCCGCCTCAATAGCTTTTTCTTCTTTGGTTAGCCCTTTGATGTATTTACTGTATTTCCACCAGGCAAAACCGAGGAAAATAACAATCCCCCCGACGTTATAGAAAATAATGGTCATGATGTTACCACCGGTCGGGAAGGTCGAGGCAATAAACCCGATGGTGAAAAGGACAATCAGCATCGATACCACAATAATGCCGGTTTTTTGCGAGCCCATACGGAAGTCGCGCGGTAAGTGGTCCAGTTTTGCGCGCAGATTCAGGTAAGCCAGCATAATAAACAGCGGCGGCAGCATCGATGCGGCGGCGGTCATGTTGATGATGGTGTTCATTAAATCCTGCACGGTATTGGAGCCGAGCGTTGGGATAATCATCAGCGGGATAACAATCAGGAACTGAATCCAGGCTGCGCGGGCCGGAACGCCATTTTCATTCAGTTCGACGGTTTTTTTACCGAAAATACCCGCCGGAATTTCAGAGAAGAAAATTTTCACCGGCGTTGCGGTCCACATCAGCAGAGAGCCGAACATCGCGGTAAAGGAGACCAGGCCGACAAAGCGGTTAACGATCAGTTCCGGCAGGCCAAAGTATGCCGCCAGGCCGTGGAATACCTGTACCGAACCACCGGTAAATTTCAGCTCTTTGCTGCTCACGAAGACGTTGATCAGTACCGAGGAGATGGAATAGAGCACGCCGATAAAAATCCCGGCAATGATAATGACCTTCACGAACGATTTGGACCCGCCCTTGACGTCGTTGACGTACACTGCCACCGACTCCGCACCGCCTGCCGCCATAAAGATCCAGGTGGTGATACCGAGGAAGGCCCAGTTAAAATTCGGGATCATTGCGTCTACGGTGATAGGGTCAGCAGGCTGTACGCCGCCAACCAGCGCAGTACCCGCCAGCAGGATGTAGGACAGGGTCAGCAGCAGCATCAATGTGGAGGTGACCGAAGTAATCGGTCCTAACATTTTTGCGCCGTTGGTCGAAACCCAGGTGGAGAAGGCAAACAGCACCATACTTAACACCGTGGTTGCGAACGGTGTCAGAATGTATTCGTAGCCTAAAAAAGCATATGAGGCGTAGGCGATAACACGGGGTAACAGCGAGGTAAAAAAGAACAGGTTAACGAACCAATAGGTATAGGCGGTAATAAATGCCCAACGTCCGCCCAGCGAACTTTTCACCCATGCATAGACACCGGCTTCGGAGTTTTTATTCAGCGAAACAAATTCAGCGATGATTAAGCAGAACGGAATAAAGTAGAAGATCGTCGCGAGGAAAAACATCGGTGCGGATGCCAGACCCAGCTCAATATTATTGTTGATAACGTTATTAAAACTATAAACCGCGGCAAAGGTGAGTGAAAGTAAGCCGAACTTGCCGATGGTATTACGTTTGGTATCAGACATAGCACATCTCCGATTCCTGATTATTATAGGGTACTGGCGGCGCAACGTCGGCGCCGCCTGTGTTTTTATTTATTATGAAAATAACCATCTTCGATGGTGACTTTGAGTACGACTTTCTTCACTGCGTTATTACAAATAAAACGATAGGCTTCATGGTTGTCACAAATAACCATTTGTCCTTCGCGCACTTCTACGGTTTTTCCACAGCCTTTCAGATATTCGCGATCGGTTTCATCGCGATAATATTCAACCACCTGGAGATCCTCTTTGGCGGCATACTCTATTTTTTGCTGTCCTTGCAGGTAGTAATGGATTTCAAAATAACGACGATGACCGGTAAACAGTGCATCGGTCGCGGAGTCTGTCTCCACGCGATAGCTCAGGGAATCACCGATAGAGTGGGCGACGCCTGGTTGAATATTATCAATATTTTCAATCGCTTCGACGCAGCGCTGCCACTTCTTCCCGGATGCGTAAATTTGTTGGAACTGCGCTAAGTTGTCGATGATCCTCATTTTGTATTCTCACTGTGCAAATTCGTGGAAAAGAACCCGGTACCAAAGACGCGGCTGGCGGCGGTTTGAGCGCTAGATTCGCTACCGGAAACCGGCAACAACGTGAAGCCGTAGCTGAACGAACGGAACCAGACGCGCCAGGAATCAAGCACCTCGCTTCCCCAGGAGTTGGAGCCTAAGCCCAGCACCTGGTGGTCCAGATTTAGGGTGATGTCATCGCTGCGCTGCAGCGCATTACAGTGCTGTGCGGCAAAGATATTTTCTGGCGTATAGCGCCAGGCGCTCAGGTTGACAGGGCGCTGCGGAACCACCAGCAGACCGTTGCCGTGGCGGTTGGTTAGCGTTGCCCAGCGCACGTCCTGACGATTGCCGTTGTTTTGCGGGAACGGATAGTTTTCGAACATCTCATCCACGCTGCTGCGCCAGATATCGATGATGTTGGCCTGCTGGCTATCGGCATAGTTTTCACCGGGACCACGTCCGTAATACGCCACCTGCCCCAAATCGCCGTTGATGCCCATCGTGAAGCCGATGCACGGAATAATGTCCCGGTACTCGCCGTAAGGCTGGCCGGAAAGCTCCACGTTCAACTGACCATCTGCGGCAATCCGCCAGCGGTAGGTACAGCGCATACCGAAATCAAATACCGGCGGGGCGATAATCGTCTGGCTGGTTATCAACAGCGCGTCATCGGTTTGCTCAATGGCAAAATCGCGCAGATGCTCCTGCATAATCTGTAAATGATTTGGTTGCCAAAGGCCTTCGAACTCTTGTTTGTGGTTATCAATGGTTGGTTTGAAGAAATTAATCTTCGGCTCACGGGTAATCAGCTCCTCACCGTTAACGGTCCAGCTAATGGGCTTACCGTTCAGTTTTGAGAAGGTCAGAAGGAAGTTATAACCGCGTATGGTGCAGCTCTGGCGGCTGTCTTCCAGCGTCAGAGGGGTAGCGTTTTGCTGGCTAAACGGTACGGCAGCCGCCGTTCTGGCCTTCAGCGGGAACTGATAAGTCGCGATGTGGTGCCCGGCTTCGCTGTATAACGTGCGGGAATCTTTCGTCACGATGACGTTGAGGAACGCTTCGCGCGCATCCAGCTCCGGCAGTGTGCATTGCACAAGGGTATCGCTATTAGGAGGGACGTCGCGCAGTTTTATCTGCTGAGCAGAAAGCGTATCTCCTTCGGCGCGAACCTCAATATGCAAGGTGTAGTCGTCAAGCGTGGTAAACCACAGTTTGTTTTCTACCCGTAGCTCGCCGCGAGCCAGATCCTGTGCGCGTACTTTTACTGGCGCAATCACCTGCTTGTACTCCTGCAGACCCGGCCCCGGGGTTTGATCGGAATAAATCAGGCCATCAAGGCAGAAGTTGTAGTTGTTCGGATAGTCGCCGTAGTCGCCGCCATATTTGTACCAGACGTTGCCGTCGTCATCTTTGGCCTGAATCCCGTGATCGCACCATTCCCAGACATAGTGTCCCTGAATGCAGTCATGCTGATAAAAGACGTTCTGATATTCCGTCAGCCCGCCGGGACCGTTGCCCATGGCGTGAGCATATTCGCAGATGATGCGCGGCTTAGGATGTGGATATTCGCCAAACTCATTCATCAGCGGCACACGGGTGTACATGGTGGAGATGATATCCACCACTTCGGCGTCACGATCTTCTTCGTAATGGATCAGACGCGTGTCATCCAGCGCTTTCGCGGCGTGATACATGGCGCGGATGTTACAGCCGTATCCGGATTCGTTGCCGAGCGACCAGATGACGATCGACGGGTGGTTTTTTTGTGCATGGATGTGGCGCACGATGCGCTCAACGTAGACGTTTTCCCACAGCGGATCGTCGGTTATCCGGCTGATATCGCCGATATTGGCGAAGCCGTGAGATTCAACGTCGGTTTCGGCCATCACGAACAGACCGTAGATATCGCACAATTCATAGAAGCGCGGATCGTTCGGGTAATGGGCGGTACGCACGGAGTTGATGTTGTGCTGCTTCATTAACAGCAGATCTTTTTCAACGCGATCCATGCCAACCGCACGGCCTTTAAGATGATCGTTATCGTGGCGGTTAACGCCATGCAGCATCACGTAGCGGTTATTGATGTAAAACAGACCGTCGCGAACTTTGATATCGCGGAATCCGACCCGCTGTGGCACGACCTCAAGGAGATTGCCGTTGGCATCTTTCAGCGTCATCACCAGATGATAAAGATACGGCGATTCCGCTGACCACTGCTGCGGCGCGCTAACCTTGAAATTAAAAGCGGTGCGGGTGTGTTGATCCACTGCCAGATTGTTAATCACGCCGCTATGCAGCGCCTGCTCACCGTCAAACAAGGTGTATTCGAGCGACGCCATCGCTGGCGTGGCAGCCAGGTTTTCCAGCGCAATGTCGCAGGTGAGGGTGGCGTCGCGATAGTCATCATCGAACTCTGTGCGAACGGTAAAATCCTGAATATGGGTCGCCTGTTTGCCTACCAGATAGACGTCGCGGAAAATTCCCGCCGACCACCACATGTCCTGGTCTTCAACGTAAGTGGAATCAGCCCATTGCATTACGCGAACGCACAGCAGGTTGTCACCGGTCTTCACCACCGCGCTGATATCAAATTCAGCCGTCAGGCGGCTGCCTTTGCTGAAACCGACGTACTGACCATTCACGTAAACTTCGAAGTAGGTTTCTACGCCATCAAATTTAATCAGCGTTTGTTTGCCCTGCCAGCCTTCGCTGAGGGAGAAAATGCGCTGGTAGGCTCCGGTGGGGTTATTGGTCGGAACGTAGGGGACATCAATCGGGAAAGGAAAACCTTCGTCGGTATACTGCAGTTTGCCGTGTCCTTCCATCTGCCACATGCCTGGGACGGTGATGCTGCCCCAGTCATTCATCAACTGCGACGTAAAGATTTCCGGCACCTGCAGCGGATGCTCAAAGAACTGAAAATTCCACTGACCGCTTAGCAACTGAAAGAGGCTGCTGGTTTCGCGGGCAAACGAGCGAGCCTGCGCAACGGAGTCATAAGAGAAAAAATATGCGCGTGGCGCCAGTCGATTTTCGTGGGTGAGCTGAATGTTTTCCCAGCGATTCATAAGGCCTCCCGGTGGAGAAAAATCGGAACCATTCATTGTAATGGTGAGTAAGTGTAATTGATGGTGATTTTAGTAAAAGTTTTACTAAAATATAGCGAGTGAGGTGATTTACTTTAACTGGATCACGAAAATAATGGGGCGCAGAAAATAATGCATGATAATGCGCGCCCGGCATCAGAAGAAACCGGGCGTGTTTACTGGGGATTTTAGCGGGTGGTGCCGCGCAGTTTCAGTTTGCTGGGAACAAAAACCAGCAGAGGAAGCGCACGCCCATCGCGGGCTTTCTCAAACAGCAGGTTGACGCCCTGACTACCCATCATTTCTGAATGGATGCGAACGGTGGAAAGCGGAGGAAAGGTGAAGCGCGCTGTCGGGATATCATTAACGCTAATCAGCGAAATGTCCTGCGGAATGTTCAGGCCACGCTCGTGAATGGCGCGCAGAACGCCAATAGCAATCGAGTCTGAAGCCACAAACAGGGCACCGGGATAGTCGGCTTTCGCCAGCATTTTTTTGGCCAGTTCATACCCTGATGAACTGGAGAAACCGCCGCGATAGATGTCCTGTTCAGAAACGACCTGCTGCAGACGACCGTATTCGACAAACGCGGCTTCACGGATATCTGCCTTGCCGGGTTCGTCTTCACCGCCGATGAAGCCAATGCGAGTGACGCCCTGGGCGATGAAGTAGTCGATGCTCTCTTTACTGATGCGGGCCAGATCGATATCGACGGCGTCATATTCGCTGCCGGGTTCATGGAAATCGATAAAGCAGATGTTGTCAGTAAGCGCTGTTGCCGCATTACGCAAAGCCGGAGAAGGCTTGCCGACAATAAGAATGCCGGTAATGTTTTTGCTCTCCGGCAGCCCACTGTGCTCATAGCAGTTGGTCAGTTCGATCCCCAGCTTCTCACACTGGGTTTCTATTCCGTGACGGATCGCGAGATAGTAAGGATCGTTGATTTCCAAATCCTGCTGGTAGCTATAGAGCGCCAGAATATGCTGGGGGCCGAGCGCGCTGGTCTGGTTTTTACGAGCACTGCTGGTTTTGTACTCCAGTTTTTCCGCGATCTCCAGAATGCGATGCTTGGTCTCTTCTTTTACATTCAGCGTGGGGTCATCGTTTAAAACCCGGGACACTGTCGCCAGGGACACGCCAGCTTCGATTGCGATGTCTTTAAGTGTTGCCATGTTTGCCTTTTCCCTGAGTTACCTGCGCATTGTAAATGAAGTGCTTATCTATTCATCTGTTTTCAGTAAAAAAAGTACGTTTAATTGACATGCCTGGGGTAAAACTGGGCTTTCAGAGTGTGATGACTACGTCATTTTCCCGCTTTTGAGAACCATGCCAAGAAAATATTTTGCTAGTATTCAGTAAAATTTTACCAAAGGAGAACACAATGGATACCGTCGCATTTGCTGATTTTGCCCGAATGGAAATACGTGTTGGAAAAATCGCACAGGTAAAGCGCCATGACAATGCTGATAAGCTGTATATCGTGCAGGTGGATGTGGGAGAGCGTACGCTGCAAACCGTGACCAGCCTGGTGCCTTATTACAGCGAAGAGGAATTGATGGGGAAAACGGTGGTGGTGCTGTGTAATCTGCAAAAGGCCAAAATGCGCGGGGAAACGTCAGAATGCATGTTGCTGTGCGCTGAGACGGACGATGGCAGCGAAAGCGTGCTGCTGACGCCAGAACGCCTTATGCCTGCGGGTGTGCGGATTGTTTAAGTTGTGCTAATTGCCGGATGGCCGCTACGCTTTTATCCGACCTACATTTGATCCCGTAAGCCTGAGATGCGCAGCGCCATCCGACCTGTATTACACCTGCTCCACGCTCACCCGTAATGCTGCCAGGGCTTTGCGCGTCGATCGCAATACCAGATCGCATTGCTCGATCGTTAACGTTAACGGCGGTTCGATACGGATCGTCTTTGCATTGTTTAGCGTGCCGGCAACCAGTACCCGCTGGCGGAACATCTCACTGGCAAAGTTGTAGCCGATTTCATTATCGACAAACTCAATTGCCATCAGCATGCCTTTACCGCGTACATCATGCACCAGGTCTGGGTACTCCCGCGCAAGCTGGCGGAAACCATCCAGCAACATATCGCCTTTCTGCTCCGCCTGAGCCGGTAAATTTTGCTCCAGCAGGACGTTAATGGTGGCTAACGCAGCCGCACAAGCGAGCGGGTTGCCGCCAAACGTGGTGGTATGCAAGAAGGGATTGTCGAACAGGACGGAAAACACCTCTTCAGTGGCAATAGTTGCGCCAATTGGCATCACGCCGCCGCCCAGCGCCTTGGCCAGACACATAATGTCGGGCTGCACGTTTTCGTGCTCGCAGGCGAACATTTTGCCGGTACGACCCATGCCGGTCTGCACTTCATCAAGGATCATCAGCGCGCCAAACTCATCGCAAAGTTTACGCACGGCGGGCAAATACCCTTGCGGTGGCAGGATCACGCCCCCTTCACCCTGGATAGGTTCGAGGATCACGGCTGCGACGTCGTCACCGGTCTTTTTACACTCGCTGAGCATGGTGCGCATCGCGTTAATATCGCCAAACGGCACATGGCGGAAACCCGGCAGCAGCGGCATAAAGGGTTTGCGGAAGGTTGATTTAGCCGTGGCGGACAGTGCTCCCAGTGATTTGCCGTGGAATGCGCCACTGGTGGCAATGAACGTAAATTTACCGCGCGGCGATTGATACGCTTTCGCCAGCTTCAGAGCGGCTTCAACCGACTCGGTCCCGCTGTTACAGAAAAAACTGTATTTCAGTTTACCTGGCGCCAGCGCGGCGAGGGTTTTTGCCAGCATGGCCCGCAGAGGGTCAAGTAACTCCTGGCTGTGCAGAGGTTGTTTCGCGAGTTGATTCTGTACGGCGGAAACCACGACTGGATTACGGTGCCCCACGTTGAAAATTCCAAATCCACCCAGGCAATCGACGAACTCCTGCCCCTGGGTGTCGACAAGCGTATTCAGGCTTCCCGCTTGCCACTCTACGGCTCCGTAATCCCCGCCTGCAGTTACAGATTTTCGATACTCTAAGAACCCCGGATTGACATGCTCCTTGAAGTATTCAATCACCTCTCGGTTTAAAGATTTCATTTCCTCATGATCAAGCGTGCGCTTTTCGATGAGATTCAGTGCGTGTGCGCTGCAGGCCAGGGCCGATGCGCTGGAAGGTAACCTGTTCAAAATATGCTCCCGGAGCTCGCGTATCACATGATACTGATTTAAGTATTGCAGTGATTGCGCCATTCCGGCGCGCTTAGCAAAAATCGGGATAAACACCAGGAAACATCTCATTCACGCAACATTTAATGCTGACGTTTAACATTTGCTGGCATTTTGCCCAGGTTAAGGCCGTGAAAACAGATCGGAAAAGCACTTTTCTGCTCTAAAAGTGAGCAATATTTGCACTGTGACGGTGCGTTGGTAGACGTGTAGTTGAATAGTTACTGAATGAAAGTATTTTAAATCAATGGATTAGAATGCGTACAGATTTTGAGGTTTAATCGCAAATTGCGATCTAAATCAAATTTAACAACTAAAGATAAAAAAATTATCGCCGAAATAACATAAGCCGAAAGAGTTAACAACCAGATAACCTGCACAGGACGCAATCATGTCTTCTCATCCCTACGTTAGTCAGCAAAATACACCGCTGGATGATGATATCACCCTCATGTCGACCACCGATTTACAAAGCTATATCACCCACGCGAACGATACCTTTGTCCAGGTCAGTGGCTATCAACTGAATGAATTGCTCGATAAGCCGCACAATCTGGTTCGTCATCCGGATATGCCAAAAGCGGCGTTTGCGGATATGTGGTACACCCTGAAACAGGGCGAGCCATGGAGCGGGATTGTGAAAAACCGGCGTAAGAATGGCGATCACTACTGGGTAAGGGCCAATGCGGTGCCGATGGTACGGGAAGGTCGTGTCACCGGATATATGTCGATTCGTACCCGGGCCACGGACGAGGAGATTGCGGCGGTAGAGCCTTTATATAAAGCGCTGAATGAAGGGCGTTGCAACCGACGTATCCATAAAGGACTGGTGGTACGCAAAGGCTGGCTGGGTAAACTCCCGGCGCTGCCGATTCGCTGGCGAGTGCGCAGCGTAATGGCAATTATGTTTATCGTACTGGCGGCCGCATTGCAGCAAATGGGCGGCGAATGGCCGTTACTGCTGATAAGCGCGCTGGTGATGATGCTGGGAACGGCTATTTTCGAATGGCAGATTGTGCGTCCTATTGAGAATGTCGCTCGTCAGGCGCTAAAAGTGGCGACCGGTGAACGAAACAGCGTGTCGCATCTTAACCGCAGTGATGAACTGGGCCTGATGCTGCGAGCGGTCGGGCAACTGGGGCTAATGTGCCGTTGGCTCATCCATGATGTCTCCAGTCAGGTGAGCTGTGTGCGCAGCGATAGCGAAACGCTGGCGAAAGGCAGCGATGATTTAAACAAGCATACGCAGCAGACCGTAGAGAACGTGCAGGAAACGGTGACCACTATGAATCAGATGGCGGCATCGGTGAAGCAAAACTCAGAGACCGCCGCCGCGGCCGACAAGCTCTCCATTGCAGCCAGCAGCGCGGCGACGCACGGCGGCGAGGCGATGGATACCGTCATCAAAACTATGGACGATATCGCCAACAGCACCCAGCGGATCGGCACCATTACCACGTTGATTAACGATATCGCTTTCCAGACTAATATTCTGGCCCTGAACGCCGCTGTTGAAGCCGCACGGGCGGGTGAGCAGGGGAAAGGGTTCGCCGTGGTGGCGGGAGAGGTGCGTCATCTTGCCAGCCGCAGCGCCAGTGCAGCCAATGATATCCGCAAGCTGATTGATGCCAGCGCCGATAAGGTGCAGTCCGGATCTGACCAGGTTCACGCCGCAGGGCGCACGATGGATGATATTGTGGCGCAGGTGCAAAACGTGACGCAGTTGATCGCCCAAATCAGTCACTCAACGCTGGAACAGTCAGATGGTCTTTCGAGCCTGACTCGCGCAGTGAATGAATTAAGCAACATTACGCAGAAAAACGCCGAGCTGGTTGAAGAGAGTGCCCAGATTTCCGCGATGGTGAAACATCGCGCTGGTCGTCTGGAAGATGCAGTCACGGTGCTGCATTAATATTAACGATAAAGGCGGAACGCAGGGTGAACGCGTTCCGCCTGCTCTGTAGATTAATCCAGTTGAGTAATATCCAGCGCAGCGCGATCGATAATACCGATGATTTTTTTGATCTGCGCATCGCTGGTATCACCATGATTGACCCGTAGGTCCAGCACGGCTTTGAAGTTCTCCAGCGCGCGTTTCATCTGCGGATTCTTGCGTAATTCAAAACCCACGCAGCGGGCTTTAATACGTTCGTGGATATGTTCCAGATGCTCACGGTTTTCATCCAGCCACTGCTGGCCCTGGGTTGTGATCGCAATCTGTTTACGCCCGCCTTCCTCGTCGCTGATGGTGATCAGCTCTTGATCCTGCAAGAAATCCAGCGTCGGATAGACGACGCCCGGGCTCGGGGTATAGTTGCCCTGAGTCAGGGTTTCAATCGCTTTAATCAGCTCATAGCCGTGGCTGGCGTCGTGGGTCAGGATATCCAGAATGACCAGGCGTAATTCTCCGTGACCGAAGAAGCGCTGGCGACGACCGCCGCCGCGACCGTGGCGGTGTCCACACCCCTGTTCGTGGTGATGTTCTTTGTTGCAGCCTTCATGGCGATGTTCTTCACCTTTGCAGCAACCTGCATGGTGTTCGTTGTGGCGGCCTTCGTGGTGACGTCCTTCACCCTTGCAGCAGCCTTCGTGTTGGTGCTCTGTATGCTTGCAGCAACCTTCATGATGGTTTTGCATCATCGTCTCCTGATGTGTTTTAGATATATCTAATTTATATCTAAATATTGTTTTGGTGCAAGCCAATAAAATGTTTTTTGTTTAAGTTAATGATTTTTATCTGTTTTAAAGGGGTTGCGTTAGCCGGTTAATCAGAAGGCGACTATATCAAAAAAGTGCTTGCAATCTTTCTGATTAGCAATCATTATCATTTAAAAATTAAATTAGATATATCGTATTATCTTCCGAAGGCGAAAAAATGACAAAAAACACCTCACGCTACCCGCAGCGCGTTCGCAATGAACTGCGTTTTCGGGAACTTACCGTCCTGCGCGTCGAACGTATTAGCGCAGGCTTTCAGCGCATTGTACTGGGCGGTGACGCTCTGGACGGTTTTAGCTCACACGGCTTTGATGACCATACCAAGGTCTTTTTCCCTGAACCGGGCAGCCACTTTGTGCCGCCGATTGTCACCGATGAAGGTATTGTCTGGGCTGACGGCGTGCGTCCGATATCCCGTGATTACACGCCGTTGTATGACGAAGCGCGCCATGAGCTGGCACTGGATTTCTATATTCATGACGGTGGCGTGGCAAGTACGTGGGCGATGAATGCCCGCGAGGGTGACAAGCTGACGGTAGGCGGACCGCGCGGTTCTTTGGTGGTGCCAGAGGACTATGCGTATCAGGTTTACGTGTGTGATGAATCGGGAATGCCTGCGCTGCGCCGACGCCTGGAGTCGCTCAGCCGTTTAGCGGTACGTCCGAACGTCACGGCGCTGGTAAGCGTGCAGGATGCCGCGTACCAGGACTATTTTGCCCATCTCGACGGATTTACTATTCAGTGGTTTATCGGCCATGACGAGCAGGCGGTGAATGAACACTTATCGCAGCTAAGCGTACCTGCAGATGATTACTACATCTGGATTACCGGCGAAGGTAAGGTGGTCAAAAACCTGAGTGCTCGCTTTGAAAGCGAGGCGTTCGATCAGCAACTTGTTCGCGCAGCGGCTTACTGGCATCAGCGTCGTTAATCAGTAATTAGATGGCGGAACGCCAAACGCCTGGCGGAATGCGTAGCTAAATGCCGCGGTGCTTGAATACCCTACGTCGAGCGCCACGGCGGTCACGCTTTTATTTTTCTTCAGCATTAATACGGATTCCAGAATACGCATTTTTTGCTTCCAGACGCTGAAAGGCAATCCGGTTTCTTTTTTGAAATGGCGTGAAAAGGTACGGGCAGACATACCCAGATGCTGCGCCCAGTATTCAACCGAATGCTCCAGCGCCGGGGATTCTTGTATTGTTCGGCAAACTTTGGTTAATTCGCGATCCTGCGGCCAGGGTAATACAAAAGCGACTTCCGGAAGCTGCAGAATAATGTCGACCAGGACGCTAACCAGCTTGCCCTCTTTTGACTGGCTATCATAATGGCCCGAAATTAAATTCGTGGCGTAATGAATAAACTCTCTGGCGAAATCACTGATAGCCACCACTTTACATTCATTGATGCTCTCTTCAAGAAAGCTCGGTTTAATATCCAGATTCTCTAAATACACATCATCCAATGCCCAAACCGCATGCTCCGTATGATTCGGGATCCAGATGCCATAATGCGCCGGGATTATCCAGCACTTGCCTGCAACATCAATACGCATACTGCCTTTGCGGGCGAAATGAAACTGCATAAAAGAGTGTGAATGCTGTGGAACATGATGATTGGCTTCCAGGACATACGAGCGAAAGTAAACATCCTGCGGCAGTTCCGTCATGGAGTTATCCGGGAAGGAGTTCCACTGTTTTTGCACGAGAGTTTCCATAAATAGATCGTCAATGCTCCCGATGGTGTGTCCGCTGCTCGATAGATCTTGTCCGCGGATCATAATACATACACTCTTTTTTCCATAATAATCTTGCGTAAGAATTTTTAGCCCACCTTTGGTAAATACCATGAACTCGCTTTGTTCAGATGCTGTCATCGTCAATGAAACAAATGATAACTGGACCCGAATGGGAAAAGAGCTGCTTTCGCAAGCGGATATCAGGATTAATGGCTCCCGTGCCTGGGACATTCAACTTCATCATGCCGGTTTCTTTAAACGGGTACTGCAACAAGGCTCGTTAGGGCTTGGCGAAAGCTATATGGAAGGCTGGTGGGACTGCGAGCGGCTCGATATTCTGTTCTGCAAAATCCTGAAAGCAAAACTTGACCAGCAGATGCCGGGTAACCTGAAAGATATTTTACGTATTGCCAGCGCACGCCTGTTTAATTTGCAGTCGCGGAGCCGCGCGTGGATTGTCGGCAAAGAACATTATGATATTGGTAACGATCTCTTTGCGCTGATGCTTGATCCGCATATGCAATATTCCTGCGCTTACTGGAAAGATGCGACCACATTAGACGATGCGCAAAATGCTAAATTAAAAATGATCTGTGAGAAGCTACAACTTAAACCGGGTATGCGTTTACTCGATATTGGTTGTGGCTGGGGTGGACTGGCGGAATATGCGGCGCGTCATTATGGCGTGGCGGTGGAAGGCGTCACCATTTCCAAAGAGCAGCAAAAAATGGCGCAGCAGCGCTGTGAAGGACTGGACGTTAAGATTCTGCTGCAGGATTATCGCGACCTCGATAAACACTACGATCGCATTGTCTCCGTGGGGATGTTTGAACACGTCGGGCCAAAAAACTACGACACCTATTTCAGCATCGCCGACCGTTGTTTAAAACCGGACGGACTGTTCCTGCTACACACCATTGGTAGCAATAAAAAAGGGATGAGCGTCGATCCGTGGATCAATAAATACATTTTCCCGAACGGCTGCTTACCGGCGATCTCCCATATTGCCGAAGCCAGCGAATCACGGTTTGTGATGGAAGACTGGCATAACTTTGGCAGCGATTACGATAAAACGCTGATGGCGTGGCACGAGCGCTTTAATCAAGCGTGGCCGGAGCTGTCATCACGTTATTCCGCCACCTTCAGAAGAATGTTTAACTACTATTTATGCGCCTGCGCCGGGGCTTTCCGCGCCAGAGATATTGAACTTTGGCAGGTGCTGTTTAGTCGCGGCGTAGAGGGCGGGATCCGCGTGTATCGTTAACGTTCTGCCTGATAAGCGAAGCGCCATCAGGCAGTAAATACCTGAGAAGCGCTCCTTGTTACATCTTAGCCCAGCTCACTCTCCGCCAGCGCTTTAAACACCATCGCTACGGCGTGCGCGCCGGGGTCCATATTTCCGAGCAGGCTTTCGCTGCTCAGATACGATGCGCGACCCGCATTGGCTTTGCTCGACAAACAGGTTCGTTCGGCTCCCGCTTGCGCGGCGTCGAATGCGGCCTGCAGATTTTTCGGCTGTGCGAGCAGCGAGGTCAGGGCCGGTTGCAGCGCATCAATCATCGTGCGATCGCCTTCGTCTGCGCCGCCGTAGAACTTCATCTGCGCCAGCCCCGTATTTAGCGCTTCGACAACGTTAGCGCCCTGTTCCAGTTTCTGCCCGGCGGCGGTAAAGAAGATTGACATCAGCACACCGCTGGAACCGCCCATCACCACGGTCAGACGTTCGCCAATCAGCGCGAACAGCGTGGCAAGGTTATCCAGCGGCAGTTGCTGGCGATGCAGCAGGCTGGCAATTTCACGCGCGCCGGCGGCAAAGGTCGAACCGGTATCGCCATCGCCGACTTTGGCGTCCAGCGCATTCAGATGAGTCTCCAGATCGGAAAGGGTTGCGGTGACCAGCTCCACAATCCCGGCCACCAGGACGTTTGCCGAAGGCTGGAATTCCACGCGGGCGCTACGCTGAGATGACGCTACGCGGCTGATTTCACGCGGTGGGACCGGCGTCGGCCAGTTGCTGGTTTCCACTTCGGTGAGCAGTGCTTTTTCGATGCTCTCTTCCAGCACGATGGCCGTCAGTGAGAAGCCTTTCATATCCAGCGCAGTGACCAGCGAGGCCGGGCCAATTAGCCAGTCGATACGCGAGTGCAGCGGGCTGCTGGCGAGTTCGCGGGTGATGATGGCCATTTCGGCCACGGAAACGCCGCCAAGATTATTAATCATCACCGCCAGACGACCGGTTTCAGGCAGGGCGGCCAGCAGTTTATCCACCATCAGGTTTACCACTTGCGCACTGTTTTGGGTGTCGATAACCGATGCGCCTGGTTCGCCGTGAATTCCCATACCCAGCTCCGCATGACCCGGATGATGACGAGGGGCTGCGTCGGTTTCTTGCGGCAGATGACAGCTGGAAAGAGCTACGCCCAGGCTAAAGGTGTTGCTGGCTGCGTACTGCGCTTCACGCAGGACGGTGGCGAGGTTATAGCCGCGTTCGGCAAAATAGCCTGCGATTTTATGCACCAGGATAGTTCCCGCAATGCCACGTGGGTGTTTGTTATCCGGCAGGGAGATGTCGTCGCCGACAATCAGCATTTCAACGTTATAGCCAAGGCGACGCGCCTTCTCGGCGGCGAGACCGAAATTAAGACGGTCACCGGTGTAGTTTTTCACAATCAACAAACAGCCAGCCTCACCGGTCACCGCCTGAATGGCGGTCAGTACTGCATCCACGCTCGGGGAGGCGAAAACATCGCCGCAGACCGCAGCGGTTAGCATGCCTTTACCGATAAACCCAACGTGCGCGGGTTCGTGTCCCGAACCGCCGCCGGAAATGACCGCTACGTTATTTTTATTAAGGTCACGACGGACCACGATGCGAATGGCCGGATCGCTTTCCAGACGCGCCAGGTTATTCCATGGGCTGGCGATAATCGCCCCGTCGATGACGTCGCTCACGAGATGGGTGCGTTGATTAAAAAAGAATTGAGACATAACGGCTCCTCGAGGTTGAGTGAAAGACAAACCCCCGAATGTAGGATCATGGTGCGGAGGCAATGAAGAGATTCTGGCGAAGTCAGCGTGGAAAAAAACAACGCTAAAATGAGTTTCATTACGGAACGTTGATGCTGTTTTTTGTTCCGAAATGAAACTTAAAAAAGCGGGGAATGATCATAATGCGAGCTCGCTCGACTTTTTTCTCCTGCGATCAGCGCCGCTCATACGGCGCAGCCAGCCTTTTTTTGCCGGTTTTAATACAACTGCATGAGTAAAAGAGGAACTGAGCTTCGTGTTTGCCGGAGATTTGGGGGTAAATGTACGGATCGGGATCGCAAACCTTATCATTTTTGTGGATAAGCGTTCCAGAATGGAACGTACGTCGTTTTTATCTGTTTCATATCAGAACAAAATGACGAAAGATTTTTTTGTTCACGCCTCGCCATACAGTTATTGCATCGCTCCGGTACCTCCTGTTTTTGCCGACAGCAACAGGCCAAACAGGTTAACGCCAGGGCTCACCATGTAAAAACATGTACTTATTTGAGGATGAAAGGAATGCTAAAAGTTATTCAATCTCCAGCCAAATATCTCCAGGGCCCTGACGCTTCCACCTTATTTGGTCAATACGCTAAAAATCTGGCGGACAGCTTTTTCGTGATTGCGGATGACTTCGTGATGAAGCTGGCGGGAGAGAAGGTACTCAATGGCCTGCACAGCCACGACATTAGCTGCCACGCGGAACGCTTCAACGGTGAATGCAGCCATATTGAAATTAATCGCCTGATTGCCATTCTGAAACAGCACGGTTGCCGCGGCGTGGTTGGGATTGGCGGCGGGAAAACGTTGGATACCGCCAAAGCGATTGGTTACTACCAGAAGCTACCGGTGGTGGTGATCCCGACTATCGCCTCTACCGATGCGCCAACCAGCGCGCTGTCCGTTATCTATACCGAAGCCGGTGAGTTTGAAGAGTATCTGATCTACCCGAAAAACCCGGATATGGTGGTGATGGACACCGCAATCATTGCCAAAGCGCCGGTACGCCTGCTGGTGGCCGGGATGGGCGATGCGCTCTCAACCTGGTTTGAAGCGAAAGCCTGTTATGACGCCAGAGCGACCAGCATGGCGGGCGGACAGTCCACCGTAGCGGCGCTGAGCCTGGCGCGCCTGTGCTATGATACCCTGCTGGCGGAAGGCGAAAAGGCACGCTTTGCCGCGCAGGCTGGCGTGGTGACTGATGCGCTGGAGCGTATTGTCGAAGCGAACACTTACCTCAGCGGCATCGGCTTTGAAAGCAGCGGTCTTGCAGGGGCGCATGCTATCCACAACGGTTTTACGATTCTGGAAGAGTGTCACCATTTGTACCACGGTGAAAAAGTCGCCTTTGGTACGCTGGCGCAGCTGGTGCTGCAAAACAGCCCGATGGAAGAGATCGAAACCGTGCTGAATTTCTGTCAGAAAGTAGGCCTGCCGGTAACGTTAGCGGAAATGGGCGTGAAAGACGACATTGACGGCAAGATCATGGCCGTGGCTAAAGCGACCTGCGCAGAAGGTGAAACTATCCACAATATGCCGTTCCCGGTGACGCCTGAAAGCGTACATGCCGCGATACTGACGGCAGACCTGCTGGGACAGCAGTGGCTGGCGCGTTAATCAGTCGTCGGTAAGTTTTTATCCGGCATCTTCTCCCCCCTCTGACAGTCTCTGCCGGAGGGGTTGTCTATGGTAAAACAGCGGAAAGGGATATGACGACGCACACTCAGGACATTGGGAAGGAAGTCTCTTCGGTCATTGCCCAGTCATGGCATCGTTGCAGCAAGTTTATGCAGCGGGAAACCTGGCAGGCGCCGCATCAGGCGCAGGGCCTGACCTTTGAGTCGATCTGTCGTCGCAAAACGGCGCTGCTGACGATTGCTCAGGCCGCGCTGGAAGATGCCTGGGAGTTTATGGACGGCCGTCCGTGCGCGCTGTTAATTCTGGATGAATCGGCCTGTATTCTCAGCCGTTGCGGCGATCCGCAGACGGTGGAGCAACTGGCGGAGCTCGGTTTTCGCGACGGCAGTTACTGTGCGGAAAGCATTATTGGCAGCTGCGCGTTGTCGCTGGCGACGATGCCGGGGCAACCGACAAAAACCTCTGGCGATCAGCACTTTAAACAGGCGTTGCATCCGTGGTCGTTCTGCTCTACGCCAGTATTCGATAACCATGGTCGACTGTTTGGCTCCATCTCGCTGTGCTGTCTGGTAGAGCATGAGTGCGTTTCTGATTTATCCCTGACGCTGGCGATTGCCAGAGAAGTCGGCAACTCATTGCTGACTGACAGCCTGCTGGCTGAATCCAACCGCCATCTGAACCAGATGTACGGGCTGCTGGAGAGTATGGATGATGGCGTGATGGCCTGGAACGAACAGGGCGTATTGCAGTTCCTCAATGCGCGCGCGGCTCTGCTTTTGCATCTCGACGCGCAGGCCAGCCAGGGGAAGAATATTAACGACCTGCTCAATCTCCCCATGCTGCTGCGTCGGGCGATCAAACATGCCCGCGGCCTGAATCATGTCGAAGTCACCTTTGAAAGCCAGCACCAGTTTGTTGATGCCGTCATCACCCTGAAACCGATTGTTGAAGAGCAGGGCAACAGCTTTATCCTGCTGCTGCATCCGGTGGAGCAAATGCGTCAACTGATGACCAGCCAGCTCGGCAAGGTGAGCCATACCTTTGAGCAGATGTCGACAGACGATCCAGAAACCCGACGTTTGATCCACTTTGGTCGTCAGGCGGCGAGGGGAAGTTTCCCGATCCTGCTGTGCGGGGAAGAGGGCGTCGGTAAAGAGCTACTGAGTCAGGCCATTCACAATGAAAGCGAACGCGCCAGCGGGCCGTATATCGCCGTGAACTGCCAGCTGTATGCCAACAGCGTACTGGGGCAGGATTTTATGGGCAGTGCGCCTACTGATGATGAAAACGGTCGGCTGAGCCGTCTTGAACTGGCGAACGGCGGCACGCTGTTTCTGGAAAAAATTGAATATCTGGCGCCGGAGTTACAATCCGCGTTGCTGCAGGTGATTAAGCAGGGCGTTTTAACCCGCCTGGATGCCCGGCGGCTGATTCCGGTGGATGTCAAAGTGATCGCTACCACCACGGTTGATCTCGCGAATCTGGTGGAGCAAAACCGCTTTAGCCGTCAGTTGTATTACGCGCTGCACTCTTTTGAGATCGTTATCCCGCCGCTGCGGGCGCGGCGTAACAGTATTCCATCGCTGATTTATACGCGGTTGAATAGCCTGAAAAAACGCTTTTCATCCAGCCTGAAGATCGACGACGACGCATTGGCACAGCTGGTGGCCTATTCGTGGCCGGGTAATGATTTTGAGCTGAACAGCATTATTGAAAACATCGCCATCAGCAGTGATAACGGCCATATTCGGCTGAGCAATCTGCCGGATTATCTGTTTGCCGAACGCCCTGGTCTGGAGACGGCGTCTTCACTGCTGCCCGCCAGCCTGACCTTTACCGCCATCGAGAAAGAGGCGATTATCCATGCCGCCCGCGTGACCAGTGGGCGTGTTCAGGAGATGTCGCAACTGCTGAATATTGGTCGCACCACCCTGTGGCGTAAGATGAAGCAGTACGACATCGATGCCAGCCAGTTTAAGCGCAAACATCTGGAGTAGTTTCTTCGATTCTGGCCATCGAGAACAGCGCATCCGACAGCCGGTTGATATAACGCCTGGCCTCATCGCGTAACGTCAGCGTTCTGCCCATCGCGATGAGGATCCGCTCCAGCCGACGCGTCAGGGTTCGCGCAACGTGCAGCTGTGCCGATGCCAGATTTTTCCCCGGAATAACAAACTCTTTGAGCGGGCCGCTTTGCGCCATATTGCGGTCAATAAGCTGCTCCAGCGCCTGAATATCCTCTTCGCCAATACGCTGTTTTAAGCGTGTGAGTCCTTTCTGATCGCTGGCGAGTTCCGCCCCCAGTACGAACAGCATCTTCTGCATAGCGTGCAATTCCTGGCGTAGCTCGGCCTGGCGCGTGCTGGCATAGCAGACGCCAAGCTGGGAAATCAGTTCATCCACCGTGCCGTAGGCCTCAACGCGGATGTCGTCTTTATTGATACGGCTGCCGCCAAACAGCGCGGTCGTGCCGTTATCGCCGGTTCGGGTATAGATGCGGTACATTTATTTTATCTCGCTGAAGGGAAGAACTTTAACCAGTTGACCGGCATTGGCGCCGAGCGTGCGGATCTGTGCTGTCCCGGCGCGGGTATGCCCGCAGACCAGCGCCCGATCCTCGGGCAACTGGGCATGGGTTAAGGCAATATCACCGGTGGCGTTGAGACCGAGACCCACGCGCAGCGTCGAACTTTTGGCCGCCAGTTTGCCGAGCGCCAGCGCGCAGTCATGATCGTCGCAACAGATTGCCCGGCAGGGAACGCCTTGCTCTTCCAGCCCCCAACACAGCTCATCAAGCACGCGAGTACCCTGCCAGCGTGAGTGATAAAACAGGTGTACGCCCGGTGATGAAAGTGACATTGCGCCCCCTGCGTTATCAGAACGCCTGACGGAAGATCTCGGCAATTTCTTTCTCGTTCCCTTTGCGCGGGTTGGAGAAGGCGTTGCCGTCCTTCAGCGCCATTTCCGCCATATACGGGAAATCGGCTTCTTTGACGCCCAGATCGCGCAGATGCTGCGGAATACCGATGTCGGCGGAGAGGCGGGCAATAGCATGAATGGCCAGCTCGGCGGCATCCATGGTGGAGAGTCCGTCCGTGTTTTCGCCCATAAACTCTGCGATGTCGGCAAATTTTTCCGGGTTAGCGATCAGGTTATAGCGTGCTACGTGCGGCAGCAGTACGGCATTCGCCACGCCGTGCGGCATGTCGTAAAGACCGCCAAGCTGATGCGCCATCGCGTGAACGTAGCCGAGGTTGGCGTTGTTGAAGGCCATACCCGCCAGCAGGGAGGCGTAGGCCATGTTCTCGCGAGCTTTCAGGTTGCTGCCCAGCGCCACGGCCTGGCGCAAGTTACGGGCGATCAGGCGGATCGCCTGGATAGCGGCAGCGTCGGTGACCGGGTTGGCATCTTTGGAAATGTAGGCTTCCACGGCGTGGGTCAGGGCGTCCATCCCGGTGGCCGCAGTCAGTGGGGCTGGCTTGCCGAGCATCAGCAGCGGATCGTTAATAGAGACCGACGGCAGGTTGCGCCAGCTGACAATCACAAACTTCACTTTGGTTTTGGTATTGGTCAGCACGCAGTGGCGGGTGACTTCGCTGGCGGTACCGGCGGTGGTATTCACCGCAACGATCGGCGGCAGCGGGTTGGTCAGGGTTTCAATCCCGGCATAGCTGTAGAGATCCCCTTCGTGAGTCGCCGCGATACCGATGCCTTTACCGCAATCATGCGGGCTACCGCCGCCAACGGTAACGATGATGTCGCAATGCTCTTTCCGAAAGACCTCCAGGCCGTCGCGCACGTTGGTGTCTTTGGGGTTTGGCTCAACGCCGTCAAAAACCACGACGTCAATACCGGCTTCACGCAGATGCGTGAGGGTTTTATCTACCGCGCCGTCTTTAATTGCCCGCAGACCTTTATCAGTGACCAGCAGCGCTTTTTTACCGCCCAACAGTTTACAGCGTTCGCCGACCACGGAAATAGCATTGGGGCCAAAGAAGTTCACATTTGGCACCAGGTAATCAAACATACGATAGCTCATAATATACCTTCTTAGATTTAAATTATAATTCAGAGAAACAATTCAATGCGGTTTCTGCTAATAATCTGTCTTGTTCGACGGTACCGCCACTTACGCCAACGGCACCGATTAATTTGCCGTTTAATATGACAGGTAAACCGCCGCCAAAAATAACAATTCGTTGTTGATTGGTGAGCTGCAAGCCATATAGAGAGGCACCTGGTTGTACCGCATCGGTAATTTCATGGGTACCCTGTCGCAGGCAGCAGGCGGTATAAGCTTTATTAAGAGAGATATCACAGCTGGTGACAAACGCGTCGTCCATACGTTGCATTAGCAGCGTGTTCCCGCCGTGATCCACCACGGAAAACACCACCGGAACGTTGATTTCAAGCGCTTTAGCCTCGACGGCCTGCGCCATTTTCTTTGCAGCCGCCAGCGTAATAGTGGCGATTTGTTGGCTCTTATTCACAGTCTCTCCTGAAAAGGTTGTAGGGCTGAGGTCACGAAAATATCGCGCAACAGCTATTTTTATCATTGGCTTTATCTTATTTTCTCGCCCCGCGTTATTAAGTCAATAGGGTGGGAATTTCAAAAATATTACCTTCAGTTTCCTGTTGCGGCGTTTATTGATAATGATCATTTAACCTCGTCACAATTCGCGGTGAATATTCCTGAGCCGCGTTTCAATATGAAACGATGGTTTTTTATTACGTGCCAAATTGGAACGAAATTAATTTTATTTTTTTATTGTCCTGCTCATTTAGAGTTCGGCTATTGCTGATGAAAGGCGAATGCCGGGTGTTGTGTCCCCGGCAATACGGCCCGGCGTCCCTATTTTTTATCTTTTGAGTCCATAAACTATGAGAAGATCAAAACGATTCGAAGTGCTTGCCCAGCGGCCTGTAAATCAGGATGGGCTAATTGGCGAATGGCCTGAAGAGGGGCTGATCGCAATGGAAAGCCCTTACGATCCGGCTTCGTCGGTGAAGGTGGAAAATGGTCGTATTGTTGAGCTGGACGGCAAGAGCCGCGCCGAGTTCGACATGATTGACCGGTTCATTGCCGATTACGCGATTAACGTGCCCGAGGCCGAGCGCGCCATGCAGCTCGACGCGCTGGAGATCGCCAGAATGCTGGTGGATATCCACGTCAGTCGGGAAGAGATCATTGCCATTACGACTGCCATCACCCCGGCGAAAGCGGTGGAGGTGATGGCGCAAATGAACGTGGTGGAGATGATGATGGCACTGCAAAAAATGCGCGCCAGACGCACCCCCTCCAATCAGTGCCACGTGACCAACCTGAAAGATAACCCGGTACAGATTGCTGCCGACGCTGCTGAAGCGGGGATCCGTGGCTTTTCCGAACAGGAAACAACGGTCGGGATCGCCCGCTATGCGCCGTTTAACGCCCTGGCGCTGCTGGTGGGGTCCCAATGCGGTCGCCCCGGCGTGCTGACGCAATGCTCCGTTGAAGAGGCCACGGAGCTGGAGCTGGGAATGCGCGGGCTAACCAGCTACGCCGAAACGGTGTCGGTATATGGCACGGAATCGGTGTTTACCGATGGCGATGATACGCCGTGGTCAAAAGCGTTTCTTGCCTCGGCGTATGCTTCTCGTGGCCTGAAGATGCGCTACACCTCCGGCACCGGCTCGGAAGCGCTGATGGGCTATTCCGAAAGTAAATCGATGCTTTATCTGGAGTCGCGTTGCATTTTTATCACCAAAGGCGCGGGCGTGCAGGGGTTACAAAACGGTGCGGTCAGCTGTATCGGCATGACCGGCGCTGTGCCGTCGGGGATTCGCGCGGTGCTGGCGGAAAACCTGATTGCCTCGATGCTCGACCTTGAAGTGGCCTCCGCCAATGACCAGACCTTTTCCCACTCCGATATTCGTCGTACTGCTCGCACCCTGATGCAGATGCTGCCGGGCACCGACTTTATCTTCTCCGGCTATAGCGCGGTACCGAACTACGACAACATGTTTGCCGGGTCGAACTTCGACGCTGAAGACTTCGATGATTACAACATTCTGCAACGCGATCTGATGGTTGATGGGGGCCTGCGTCCGGTCACGGAAGAGGAGACAATCGCCATCCGCAATAAGGCCGCGCGCGCCATTCAGGCGGTGTTCCGCGAACTGGGCCTGCCGCTGATTAGCGATGAAGAGGTGGAAGCCGCCACTTACGCTCACGGCAGCAAAGATATGCCCGCGCGCAATGTGGTGGAAGATTTGGCTGCCGTGGAAGAGATGATGAAACGCAATATCACCGGGCTGGATATCGTCGGCGCGTTGAGTTCCAGCGGCTTCGAAGACATCGCCAGCAATATCCTCAACATGCTGAGGCAGCGTGTTACTGGTGATTACCTGCAAACGTCGGCCATTCTGGATCGTCAGTTCGACGTCGTCAGCGCCGTTAATGACATCAACGACTATCAGGGACCCGGCACCGGCTATCGCATCTCTGCTGAACGTTGGGCTGAAATTAAAAATATTGCGGGCGTGGTTCAGCCCGGCTCGATCGAATAAGGCGGTACACAGTGGAATGCACAACTGAACGTAAGCCGGTTTTCACCTTGCAGGTGAGTGAAGGCGAGGCGGCTAAAGCGGACGAACGCGTGGATGAAGTCGTGATAGGCGTCGGCCCCGCCTTTGATAAGTATCAGCACAAAACATTGATTGATATGCCGCACAAAGCGATTTTGAAAGAGCTGGTTGCCGGCATTGAAGAAGAGGGGCTGCATGCACGGGTGGTGAGGATTCTGCGCACCTCGGATGTTTCATTTATGGCATGGGATGCGGCAAATCTCAGCGGTTCTGGCATCGGGATTGGTATCCAGTCGAAAGGAACCACGGTGATTCATCAGCGCGATCTGCTGCCTCTGAGCAACCTTGAGCTGTTCTCTCAGGCTCCGCTGCTGACGCTGGAAACCTATCGCCAGATTGGTAAAAACGCCGCGCGCTATGCACGTAAAGAGTCGCCTTCGCCAGTGCCAGTGGTTAATGACCAGATGGTACGCCCCAAATTTATGGCCAAGGCCGCGCTGTTTCATATCAAAGAAACCAAACACGTGGTGCAGGATGCTGCGCCTGTCACGCTGCATATTGCACTCGTAAGGGAATGACTATGAACGACAACATCATGACCGCGCAGGATTATCCATTAGCGACCCGCTGCCCGGAGAAAATCCAGACTCCTACCGGCAAACCGCTAACCGAGATTACCCTTGAGAATGTGCTGGCGGGCCGCGTAGGTCCGCAGGATGTGCGTATTTCTCAGCAAACGCTGGAGTACCAGGCGCAGATTGCCGAACAGATGCAGCGTCACGCCGTGGCGCGTAATTTCCGTCGTGCGGCGGAGCTTATAGCAATTCCGGATGCCCGTATTCTTGAAATTTATAACGCGCTGCGGCCGTTTCGTTCTTCGTTCGCCGAGCTTCAGGCCATTGCCGATGAACTGGAACATACCTGGCATGCCACGGTGAACGCCGGGTTTGTCCGCGAGTCGGCAGAGGTGTATCTGCAGAGAAACAAGCTGCGTAAAGGCAGCCAGTGACGGAGGTTGTATGCCGTTAATTGCAGGGATTGATATCGGCAACGCCACCACCGAAGTGGCGTTGGCGCAGCATGGCCGGTTTATCGCCAGCGGGATTGTCGCCACGACCGGTATGAAAGGTACACGGGACAATATTGCCGGGGTGGTGGCCTCCCTGCAGCAGGCGCTGAATAACACCCTATGGTCGCTTCAGGACGTGGCGAAAATCTGCATCAACGAGGCGGCACCGGTGATTGGCGATGTGGCGATGGAAACCATCACTGAAACCATCATTACCGAATCAACAATGATTGGGCATAACCCGCAAACGCCCGGCGGCGTTGGCGTGGGAATGGGAACTACCATCGCCGTGGAGAAGCTGGCGGCGTTGAGCGAAGATCGGTTTACCCAGGGCTGGATCCCGCTGGTCGGTGAGGAGAAGGATTTCCTCGAGGCGGTTTGGTTTATCAATGAAGCGCTGGATCGCGGGGTCAACGTGGTAGCGGCGATCCTGAAAAAAGATGATGGCGTGCTGGTGAACAATCGTCTGCGTCGAACAATGCCGGTGGTAGATGAAGTCACCCTGCTGGAGAAGGTGCCGGAAGGTGTGCTGGCGGCGGTGGAAGTGGCGGCCCCAGGACAGGTGGTGCGAGTGCTGTCGAATCCTTATGGCATCGCGACCTTCTTTACCCTGACGCCCGAGGAAACGCAAACTATCGTCCCCATCGCCAGAGCGCTAATTGGCAACCGTTCCGCCGTGGTGCTGAAAACCCCGCAGGGTGATGTGCGCTCAAGGGTGATCCCGGCGGGTAAGATCTTTATCCGCGGCGAAAAGCGCGGCGGTGAAGCCGACGTAGCGCAAGGCGCACAGGCCATTATGCAGGCGATGAGCACCTGTGCGCCCGTGTGCGATATTCGTGGTGAAGCAGGTACGCATGCAGGCGGTATGCTGGAGCGGGTGCGTAAAGTGATGGCGTCGCTGACCGGTCACGACATGAACGCGGTGTATATTCAGGATCTGTTGGCGGTGGATACGTTTATTCCCCGCAAGGTGCAGGGCGGTATTGCCGGGGAGTGTTCAATGGAGAACGCCGTTGGCATTGCGGCGATGGTGAAATCCGATCGCTTACAGATGCAGGCCATCGCCAGTGAGCTGAGCGCCCGTTTAAACATCCCGGTTGAAGTCGGCGGCGTGGAGGCCAACATGGCTGTCGCCGGTGCGTTAACAACGCCCGGATGTGCTGCACCGCTGGCGATCCTCGATTTAGGCGCAGGCTCCACCGATGCCGCCATTATCAATAGCGATGGCGTAGTGAAAGCGGTCCATCTGGCTGGCGCGGGGAATATGGTCAGCCTGTTGATTCAAACCGAGCTGGGCTTAAGCGATCCGTTTCTGGCGGAGGAAATTAAAAAATACCCGCTGGCAAAAGTGGAGAGCCTGTTCAGCATTCGCCACGAGAACGGCGCGGTGGAGTTTTTTCGCGAACCGCTCAGTCCGTCAGTGTTTGCCAAAGTCGTTTATCTGAAAAACGGCGAGCTGATCCCCGTAGATAACCAGACCTCACTGGAAAAAATTCGGTTGGTGCGCCGACAGGCCAAAGAGAAGGTTTTTGTGACCAACTGCCTGCGCGCTTTACGCCAGGTGTCACCCGGCGGCTCTATTCGCGATATGACTTTTGTGGTGCTGGTGGGCGGCTCCTCGCTGGATTTCGAAATCCCGCAGATGATCACCGATGCGCTGGCGCATTACGGCGTGGTTGCCGGACAGGGCAACATCCGTGGTACTGAAGGGCCGCGTAATGCGGTAGCGACCGGGCTGGTTTTGGCCGGAATAGCGAATTAATCGTGCAGAAAACAGCCGCCGCAAGCGTTTAGCTGCGGGGTAAATCAAATAAAGGTGATGTTCTCTTTGATATCCCGGCGGAGTTGGGTACATAGTATAAATGTGTCTCTCACGTGGTTAATTTTAAGGATAAGAGCATGCCAACAGCAATTGAGAAAGCATTGGATTTTATTGGTGGTATGAACACTTCGGCGTCAGTACCCCATTCAATGGATGAAAGTACCGCTAAGGGAATCTTAAAGTATTTGCATGACTTAGGTGTGCCAGCAAGTCCGGAAGCTGTGATGGCACGGGGTGAGCAGGAGGGATGGAATCCCGAGTTCACGAAAAAAGTGGCCGGATGGGCAGAAAAAGTGGCCTCCGGTAACCGCATCCTTATCAAGAACCCAGAGTATTTTTCAACCTATATGCAGGAGCAGCTCAAAGAGCTAGTTTGAGCTGACTATCGAATCAAACTCTAACGGACGTTTCCATCTCTGGATGGCAACGTCCAGAGGGGGACAGTGACAAGCTTGTTGCTGGACAGAGGCATCCCGTAATATATCTTCAGGCCCCGCCTGCCGTATTCTTCCCGGCTCTTATTTCACATTTTGGTGCGAACAGATATTGATTTGTTCCAGCAGGAATCCTTTTGGCTCGCGCCAACAGCTACGGAAGAACCCCCAAAAAAAAGGACCTGCGATTTCTCGCAAGTCCTTGAATCTTGGTGGCCCCTGCTGGACTTGAACCAGCGACCAAGCGATTATGAGTCGCCTGCTCTAACCACTGAGCTAAGGGGCCGTGGCGGTGGATTATAAAGTAACTCCGCGTTGCAATCCAGACATAAGCGTACGGATGCTGTTTTTATAAACAATGTATTTTCAGTCCGTTATACTTGTTCCTCTGATGTATTGATGGGAGTAATTATGGTTAAGGACATACTGGCGCCGGGGCTGCGGGTGGTGTTTTGCGGCATCAATCCGGGGTTGTCTTCCGCAGGTACAGGATTCCCCTTTGCACATCCCGCTAATCGCTTCTGGAAGGTCATCCATCAGGCGGGATTTACCGATCGCCAGCTCAAACCCGAAGAGGCACAACACTTGCTGGACTTCCGTTGCGGCGTGACTAAATTTGTCGACAGACCGACGGTGCAAGCCAATGAAGTGAAGCTACAGGAGATGCGCAACGGCGGCCGTAAGCTCATTGAGAAAATAGAAGAGTATCAGCCCGCCGCACTCGCAATCCTTGGGAAGCAGGCATTTGAGCAGGGCCTCAGCCAGCGTGGGGCGCAATGGGGAAAACAAACGCTGACTATTGGCGCGACGCAAATATGGGTTTTGCCGAATCCCAGCGGGTTAAGTCGGATTACTCTGGATAAACTGGTGGAGGCGTATCGGGAAGTGAATGACGCCCTGGCCAGGCGGGGACTATAAAGAAAAACGCCACCTTGCGGTGGCGTTTATGCTTATGCGGCGAGATTAATCGTCGAGGAAGCTACGCAGCACTTCAGAGCGGCTCGGGTGGCGCAGTTTACGCAGCGCTTTCGCTTCGATCTGACGGATACGTTCGCGGGTAACGTCGAACTGTTTACCGACTTCTTCCAGCGTGTGGTCGGTATTCATATCGATACCGAAACGCATACGCAGAACTTTCGCTTCACGGGCGGTCAGGCCAGCCAGAACGTCGTGCGTTGCGGCACGCAGGCTCTCGGTGGTAGCAGAATCCAGCGGCAGCTCGAGGGTGGTATCCTCGATGAAATCACCCAGATGCGAATCTTCATCGTCGCCGATCGGCGTTTCCATTGAGATAGGCTCTTTAGCGATCTTCAGCACTTTACGGATCTTGTCTTCTGGCATCAGCATGCGTTCAGCCAGCTCTTCCGGCGTCGGCTCGCGGCCCATCTCTTGCAGCATCTGACGGGAGATACGGTTGAGCTTGTTGATGGTCTCAATCATATGTACCGGGATACGGATGGTACGTGCCTGATCCGCGATCGAGCGGGTGATCGCCTGACGGATCCACCAGGTTGCATAGGTAGAGAACTTGTAACCACGACGGTATTCAAACTTATCAACCGCTTTCATCAGACCGATGTTACCTTCCTGAATCAAATCCAGGAACTGCAGACCACGGTTGGTGTATTTCTTGGCGATAGAGATAACCAGACGTAAGTTCGCTTCAACCATCTCTTTTTTCGCACGGCGGGCTTTCGCTTCACCGATGGACATGCGACGGTTGATGTCTTTAACCTGCTCGATGGTCAGGCCGGTTTCTTCTTCAATCTGCTGCAGTTTCTGCAGTCCGCGGTGAACATCATCTGCCACGTCGTGCAGTTTTTCAGACCACGGTTTGTTCATCGCGATTGCCGCGTTGAACCAGGTTTCGCTGGTTTCGTTGCCAGTGAACAGGGTGATGAAGTTTTTCTTCGGCATTTTGCACTGCTCAACGCAGAGCTTCATGATCAGACGTTCCTGAGTACGCACGCGGTCCATCATGACGCGCATGCTGTTTACCAGGTAGTCGAACTGCTTCGGCACCAGGCGGAACTGTTTGAACACTTCAGACAGCTTCTGAATTTCTTCCTGCGCGGCAGCATGGCTGCGGCCTTTCGCTTTGATGGTGTCGCGAGTGATTTCGTACTGAGTACGCAGTTCACCGAATTTTTCACGCGCTAATTCAGGGTCGATGCTGTTGTCGTCATCGCTGCTGTCGTCGTCATCTTCTTCATCTTCGTCTGCATCGTCATCCATCTCTTCCTGAGAGAGTTCAGAACCGACGTGTGTCGCCGTTGGCGCCATGTCTTCTTCCGCGTTCGGATCGACAAAGCCGGTGATCAGATCGGAAAGACGCGCTTCTTCAGCTTCTACACGATCGTATTGCTCAAGCAGGTAGGTGATGGCTTCCGGGTATTCGGCAACGGAGCATTGAACCTGGTTAATCCCGTCTTCGATGCGTTTAGCGATGTCGATTTCGCCTTCACGGGTTAACAGTTCAACGGTACCCATTTCACGCATGTACATGCGGACCGGGTCAGTTGTACGACCGATTTCGGACTCAACGCTGGACAGAACCTGGGCAGCCGCTTCTTCCGCGTCTTCATCGGTGCTGTTGGAGGTTTCAGCAAGCAGCAGATCATCGGCATCAGGTGCTTCTTCCATCACCTGAATACCCATGTCATTGATCATTTGGATGATGTCTTCGATTTGATCTGAATCGACGATATCTTCCGGCAGATGGTCATTGACCTCGGCATAGGTCAGATAGCCTTGCTCCTTACCACGTTGGACAAGTAGCTTCAGCTGTGACTGCGGGTTTTGCTCCATAAGACGGTATCCACACTTAATTCGTTTGATTGGTGTTGGGCGGTAAAACCGCCAACGGCAAAACGAGGGCATACTTATATTTTGCCGCTGCCTCTCCGTGCGGCTGTCGGGGGCTTCCCGAGCGATATTCGGCAGTTAAGCCGTTAAATACTTTTGTCTTTCTGTTATTTCTTGGCCAGTTCCTGGTTCAGCGTCCAGAGTTCCCGGCGTTCTTCGCTGCTTAAACCGTGTGTGCGCTCACGAGCTATCAACTCTTCCTGGCGCAGCTCAAGCATCGAATCAAACATATGGTTGAGTGAGTCGGTGAAGGTTTTTTCTGCGATATCTTTATCTGCTATATCGTCCCACATCGACAGTTTTTCAAGGGTCGCAGCATCATTTGTGCCACGATAGTGTTCTAAAAGTTGTCCGGTGGTCAGACCTGGCTGAGCCAGACAAGTGTTGACCAGTTCTCTGAATAAGCCAAGTCCAGGCAGCTTATTGCTATCCAGTGCGCCTAACGGCGGAACCAGCGGGGCGAGACCCGGGTTCTGTACCAGCAACCCTATAAGTATACGCATGGTCGTACGTTTTAGCTGTGGAACAGGGCGGGAAGCCCCATTTTCTGCCAGTTTTGGCATTAAACGTTCAAGCTGACTGTCATCCAGAATGCCGAGCTTGTTTCCCAACTCCTGTCGCAGATAAATGCGTAACGTTTCGCCTGGTACCTGAGTAATCAGCGGTAATGCCAGCGTGCTGAGCTGTGCGCGTCCGTCTGGAGTACTCAAATCCACCTGCGGCATCAGGCTGTTAAATAAAAACGCGGAGAGTGGCAGCGCCTGCTCCATCCGGGCTTCAAAGGCCTCTTTCCCTTCTTTACGCACCAGCGTATCGGGGTCTTCGCCGTCAGGTAAAAACATAAAGCGTAGCTGGCGTCCGTCTGTCATATAGGGCAGTGCGGTTTCCAGCGCGCGCCATGCTGCGTCGCGTCCGGCACGGTCACCGTCGTAACAGCAAATTACGTTGTTCGTTGCGCGGAACAACAACTGGATGTGATCGGCGGTGGTTGACGTCCCAAGGGATGCCACAGCGTAGTTAATGCCGTATTGCGCCAGCGCCACCACATCCATATAGCCTTCTACCACTAACAGGCGCTGCGGATCGGCGTTATCCTGCTGGGCTTCATAAAGGCCATACAGCTGGCGACCTTTATGGAAAATATCGGTTTCCGGGGAGTTGAGATACTTCGGCAGGGCATCGCCCAGCACGCGTCCACCAAAACCAATGACTCGACCACGTTTGTCGCGGATGGGGAACATCACCCGTTCGCGGAAGCGATCGTAACTGCGTCCCTGATCGTTGGTGACCAACATTCCCGCATCGACCAGCGATTTACGATTCTCAGCATTGCCGCCAAACCGTTTCAGGACGTTGTCCCAGCCGGGGGGCGCAAAACCAATAGCAAAACGGGTGATAACGTCGCTACTTAATCCTCGCTTTTCCAGGTACTGGCGCGCGGGGGTAGCGGCGGGTTGCATCAAAGACTGTTGATAAAAAGTGTTCAGGCCGTCCATCAATTGATAAAGGCTTTGCCGTTGATGGCGCTCTATCTGACTAGGGCCACTGCCTGCTTCATAGGGCACTTCAAGGTTGTGCATTGCGGCCAGTTCTTCGACGGTTTCCACAAACTCGAGCTTGTCGTAGTTCATGAGAAAGTCGACGGCGTTGCCATGTGCGCCACACCCAAAGCAGTGATAAAACTGTTTCTCACCGTTTACGGTGAAAGAGGGGGTTTTTTCGTTATGGAACGGACAGCACGCGTGATAATTTTTGCCCTGCTTCTTCAGCTTTACCCGCGCGTCGATGAGATCGACAATGTCGGTTCTTGCCAGCAGGTCATTTATAAATACGCGTGGAATTCGTCCAGCCATATGCCCCGTTTATTTTTTTATGACTTATATACACAAAATCATTCAAGATGCATCAAGACGGCAAGGGAGCGAATCCTCAGGAGCGTACATCAGTACGTGACTGGAGGGAACGACTGCAGCCAACGCAGAGGCAGCTTGAATGATGACGCGTATAAACGAAAACAAGCCGCGCATTCCTTCCGGAAGCACGGCCTTACAACTACAACTCTGTCTGAATTGAGAGCCTTGGCTCTCAATGGATTAGTACAGACGAGTACGGCGTGCGTTTTCGCGAGCCAGTTTCTTCGCGTGACGTTTCACAGCAGAAGCTTTAGCGCGCTTACGTTCAGTAGTCGGTTTTTCATAGAACTCACGACGACGAACTTCCGCCAGAACACCTGCTTTTTCGCATGAACGCTTGAAGCGACGCAGTGCCACGTCGAACGGCTCGTTTTCACGTACTTTAATTACCGGCATGTAACTCTCACCTTTATAAATTCGGTTTGCCGCTGGCATCAACGCCAGCTTATTTCAAAATGGTGCGGAATTTTACTGCAATTGCTGCTGCTTTGTAAAGCACCGACGCGATTTTGAAAGGGACTTTTATAAGGATAAGGAGTATACACGAGCGGAACTCCTGGGGCGAACAAAGTTTTACATCAACCCGCATTGGTCCTACACTGCGCGGTAATAGAGCGAGGTAAAACAAGTCATGCGTGTACTGGGTATTGAAACATCCTGCGATGAAACCGGCATCGCCATTTACGACGATGAAAAAGGTCTTTTAGCCAACCAATTGTATAGTCAGGTGAAATTACACGCTGACTACGGCGGCGTAGTGCCAGAACTGGCCTCGCGCGATCACGTACGTAAAACCGTACCGCTGATCCAGGCCGCGCTGAAAGAAGCGGGACTGACGGCAAAAGAGATTGATGCGGTGGCGTATACCGCAGGTCCTGGTCTGGTTGGCGCGCTGCTGGTCGGCGCAACCGTAGGACGTTCGCTGGCGTTCGCCTGGGGCGTACCGGCAATTCCTGTGCACCATATGGAAGGGCATCTGCTGGCGCCGATGCTGGAAGATAATCCCCCTGCTTTCCCATTCGTTGCGCTGCTGGTTTCCGGCGGTCACACGCAGCTGATTAGCGTCACCGGTATTGGGCAGTATGAATTACTGGGTGAATCGATAGATGATGCCGCTGGTGAAGCGTTCGATAAAACGGCCAAGCTGCTGGGGCTGGATTATCCTGGCGGCCCAATGTTGTCAAAGCTTGCATCGCAAGGCGTTGAAAAACGCTTTGTCTTCCCGCGCCCGATGACCGACCGTCCGGGTCTGGATTTCAGTTTCTCCGGCCTGAAAACCTTCGCCGCGAATACCATTCGTAATAACGAAAATGACGATCAGACGCGTGCAGATATCGCCCGTGCGTTTGAAGATGCTGTGGTTGATACGCTGATGATCAAGTGTAAACGCGCGCTGGATCAAACCGGTTTTAAACGTCTGGTGATGGCGGGGGGCGTGAGCGCTAACCGTACGCTGCGCGCAAAACTGGCCGAGATGATGCAAAAACGTCGTGGCGAAGTGTTTTACGCGCGTCCGGAATTTTGCACCGATAACGGGGCGATGATCGCCTACGCGGGCATGGTGCGTTTTAAAGCGGGTGCAACCGCGGATCTTGGCGTGACCGTGCGTCCTCGCTGGCCGCTGGCGGAATTACCGGCGGCATAAGCACATAATATTGTAGGCCCGGTAAGCGTAGCGCCACCGGGCAATACTCTACTCCCGCAGCATCCCTTTCTCTTCCAGAAACGCGATAATTTTTTCCAGACCCTCTCCGGATTTTAAATTACTAAACGTCCACGGACGCTCGCCGCGCATGCGTAGGGTATCGCGCTCCATCACCTCCAGCGAGGCACCCACGTAAGGGGCCAGATCGGTTTTATTGATCACCAGAAAATCAGATTTGGTGATCCCCGGGCCACCCTTACGCGGGATCTTCTCACCTTCGGCAACGTCGATCACATAGATTGTCAGATCCGCTAATTCCGGGCTGAAGGTGGCGCTCAGGTTATCGCCGCCGCTTTCCACAAAAATCAGATCCAGATTGCCGAATTTCTCGCTCAGCGCCTCAACGGCGGCCAGATTCATCGACGCATCTTCACGGATAGCGGTGTGCGGGCAACCGCCGGTTTCCACGCCGACGATCCTGTCTGGCTCCAGTGCGCCTGCTTCGGTGAGAATGCGCTGATCTTCTTTGGTATAGATATCGTTGGTTACCACCGCCAGTTGATAGCTGCTGCGCATGGATTTGCATAACGCTTCCAGCAGCGCCGTTTTGCCGGAGCCAACCGGGCCGCCAACGCCCACGCGCAGGGGATGCTTGTTGTTACTCATTTTTTCTCCTCAGGAGCGGAATAATCGGGAATATTGGGTTTCATGCCGGGCAGATGCGATGGCCGCCAACGGGGTTGCGGAGCCGAGGCTGGCGTCAGGACACGCCAGCGCCTGTGCCAGACCTTGCGCATACCGATTGCAGAGCGCAATGATCAAACGCTGGGCCGCCTGCTGCCCAAATGGAACCAGTTTGACGCCAGCCATCACTGCGCTCTCAATCCAGCTGTAGCCGAGGCTTAATGCCAGCTCCGTCAGGGGGATTTTCCAGCGCACGCCCAGCCAGGCCATACCGCAGAGTTGGCTGTCGACAAAGAGCGCGCGCCACTCCCGCGAGCAATCTGCTTCCCAGTCGGTGACCAGCCGAGTAAACGCCGCGCCCCGACTGTGTTCTTCATCCCGTAGTTCGCGGGTTTCCCGACAGGCCAACAGGTAAGCGCTCCAGCGGCGTGCTGCAGCGAGATCGTCCTGCTCGCAGGCGCGATACAGTCTCGCCAGTAGCGGTAGGTCGACGGTAAAGAAGTTCTGCTCCATCTGCTGGATTTGCCAGTCAGAGAAGTCATCGGCGCTTTTCACCCAGCCGATTTCAACCGCCCACTCCAGACCCTGGGACCAGGTAAACGACCCCACCGGGAGAGCGCTGCTGGCGAGCTGCATCAGACGCAGCTGTTGGATGTTATGCATCAGTGCGCATGGGCGTGATGATGCCCGTGTGATTCACTGGCATAAGCGCCTGCTTCCGGTTCAAACGGTAGTTGAGCAAACGTCACCTCCAGGCTGAACTGGCGCAACATGGCGTCCAGCACATGATCGTGATGGTAGCGCAACTCATCCGGCAGAATTTGCAGCGGAACGTGGCGATTGCCGAGGTGATAACAGGCTTTGGCGAGCAGGAAAGGATCGGCGCAGCGCACCACGGAAACCGACTCCGGCGCGGCGATCACTTCGATCACCTCGCTGCCATCTTCGGTGGTCAGCAGATCACCACTGCGTAACAGCAAACCGCGCGGAAGCATTAGCCCGGCTTCGCGACCGTCGTTCAGCGTCACTCTGGCACGGCTTTTTACTCGCATATCAATGGGTAGCGTGACGCTTGCGGTGACGCGGTGGGCGTGGTCAAGGCGTAGGGTCAGGTAGATCATCGTCACTCCTCAAAACAGGAAATAGCGTTGCGCCATCGGCAAAACGTCTGCCGGTTCGCTGGTGATTAGTTCGCCATCAATGCGCACCTCATAAGTCTGAGCATCGACGGTAATATTGGGTTGCAGGCCGTTGTGGATCATGTCGGCCTTTTTCACCGTCCGACAGCCTTTGACGACGGCGATGGCGCTTTGCAAATTGAGCTGCTGCGGGATGTTTTGCGCGTTAGCGGCCTGCGAAATAAAGGTCAGCCGAGTACGATGCCGCGCCGCGCCAAGTGCGCCGAACATCATGCGGTAATGCACCGGCTGCGGGGTGGGGATCGAGGCGTTGATATCGCCCATCGGCGCACAGGCGATCATCCCGCCCTTTACGATCGTCGCTGGTTTTACGCCAAAAAAGGCTGGGGACCACAGCACCAGATCGGCCAGTTTGCCAGGCTCAACGGAGCCAACTTCGTGGGCGATGCCGTGGGTTAGCGCCGGGTTGATGGTGTATTTGGCGACGTAGCGTTTAACGCGCTGGTTGTCGTTGTCGCCTGTTTCTTCTGCCAGCGGACCACGCTGAACCTTCATGCGGTGCGCCACCTGCCAGGTGCGCAGGATCACTTCGCCCACGCGCCCCATCGCCTGTGAATCGGACGAGGTCAGGGAAAACGCGCCAATGTCATGCAGCACATCTTCGGCAGCGATCGTTTCCCGGCGAATGCGTGATTCGGCAAAGGCCACGTCTTCGGCGATATCCGGATCGAGGTGGTGGCAAACCATCAGCATGTCGAGATGCTCGTCGATGGTGTTGACGGTATAGGGCAGCGTCGGGTTAGTGGAGGAGGGCAGAATATTCGGATGCGCGCAGGCGGTGATGATATCTGGCGCATGGCCGCCGCCCGCGCCTTCGGTGTGGAAGGTATGAATGGTGCGATCGCCAATCGCCGCCAGCGTATCTTCAACGAAACCGGACTCATTGAGCGTATCGCTGTGCAGCGCCACCTGGATATCCATCTCCTCTGCTACTTCCAGGGAACAGTTGATGGCGGCTGGCGTGGCGCCCCAATCTTCATGGATTTTCAGGCCAATGGCGCCCGCGGTGATTTGCTCGCGCAGGGCGTCAGGGTTTGAGCCGTTGCCTTTACCCAGCAAACCGATGTTAACCGGCAAGGCGTCTGCCGCCTGCAGCATGCGCGCGATGTACCACGGACCCGGCGTGCAGGTGGTGGCGTTAGTTCCTGCTGCCGGGCCGGTGCCGCCGCCGATCATCGTCGTTACGCCGGAAACGAGCGCCTCCTGTGCCTGCTGTGGACAGATCCAGTGAATATGCGTATCCACGCCGCCCGCGGTGACGATCTTGCCTTCCCCGGCGATGACTTCAGTTCCCACGCCTATCGGGATCGTGACGTCGGGCTGAATATCAGGATTACCGGCTTTGCCGATGGCGAAGATCCTGGCGTCCTTGATGCCGATATCCGCTTTCACGATCCCCCAATGATCGACGATCAGGGCGTTGGTTATCACCAGATCCACACACGCTTGCGCGCGCATTTGTCCCTGACCCATGCCGTCGCGGATCACTTTCCCGCCGCCGAATTTGACCTCTTCGCCGTAGGTGGTGAAGTCTTTTTCCACCTCAATCCACAGGTCGGTATCCGCCAGACGTACCTTATCGCCGGTGGTTGGGCCAAACATGTCGGCGTACGCCTGCCGTGAAATTTCACTCATCATTTGCCTCCAGCGCGCCCATCACTTCGCTGCGAAAACCCACGATCCTTTGTGCGCCAGCGACGCGCACCAGTTCGACTTCGCGTTTTTGTCCCGGCTCAAAACGTACCGCTGTGCCCGCAGGAATGTTTAGACGAAAGCCGCGTGCAGCCCGCCTGTCAAAGCGCAGCGCCGGGTTCACCTCGGAAAAGTGATAGTGCGATCCCACCTGGATGGGTCTGTCGCCATGATTTTCCACCACGATCGTACAGGTTTCCCGCCCCTGATTGAGCGCGATATTGCCTTTGGCTATCTGATATTCACCTGGGATCATTGCCGCTCCTTAAACGATCGGGTTGTGGACGGTGACCAGCTTTGATCCGTCCGGAAACGTCGCTTCAACCTGAATATCTGGGATCATCTCCGGAACGCCTTCCATCACTTGATCGCGGCGCAGGACGTGACGCCCGTCTTCCATCAGCGAGGCCACAGTTTGACCATCGCGTGCCCCTTCCATGATGAAAGCGCTAATTAGCGCCACCGATTCCGGATAGTTCAGCTTCAGCCCGCGGGCCAGGCGACGTTCTGCCACCAGCGCGGCGGTAAACAGCAACAGCTTGTCTTTTTCTCTGGGGGTCAGTTCCATACGGGGTCTCTTAGGTTTGCCAGATTCGCGGTAGTACGGGCGGTTTGTGTGTCAAAAGCGGGCGCAGAAATTGCCAAATGTCACGCATAACGCGCTGAACAATCAGGTTGTCGTCGGCAAGAAAGCGGATCGTCAGCAGTGAGTCGTTAAGCGTTGCCCCGGCATAATCGCCAAGCGGCGTCAGCCGCTCGCGCGTGCCTTCCAGCATGTTTTCAGTGGCCGGATAACACAGCAACGTGCCGACCCAGGGATGGTGCGCGACGCCGCTCAGCTCCCCCTTCTGCAACTGCAAGCGCTCTATCAGCAGCGGCTGCCCATTTCGCCACACTTCCAGACGGTTTTGCAGCGTGCCGTGGCTGAAGGACTCCTGCATAACCGGTCGCCCGAGACACAGCAGATCCCAGGCCAGCAGTCGACTCTCCGACGCGATGTGAAAGACGGACTGGATAGTGGCGTTGGCGCCAGGAAAGAGGATCGTATCCTGGGGGAGCCACTCCAGCGTGGCGTGCGGCGCGAGCGTGAAATGTTGGCGCAGCAACGCCTGCGGCCCACCGCTGCGATAAAACTTTCCCGCGCCGGGCTGGGTGATTAACGCATGACTGTTTTCGTTGAGAGTTACGGCAATGTGTAGTTCATCCCCGCCGACGATCCCCGCGGGTGGATGAAGCAAATAGAGGTGGCAGACGTCCTCTTCCGGGTAAAACGGGCGCTGAACCGTCAATGGACCATGATGACGCGCCGAGGCGAGCACCGTGTTGTGCCCAGTGCGGGTGAAATGCAGATCCAGTTCGGCCTGCCAGCCCCGTGTGAGTGTCTCGTGCGCAACCGTGTCCAGAGCGTTTCCCTTATCAGCATGAGGGTGTTTGCATACAAAAAAGTATGCCTCAGCACATCGGGAAATCGATCATATGAGAAGCTTATGGATAAAGGGGCGACAATATGCCGCCCCAATGGGGTTTTACAGTAAAACGAGGGGCATCCAGACCAGACCGGTAATCACCAGCAGCACAAGGAAAATCAGGCCAAAAATAGCACCGAGTCGCCAGTAATCTACCGTCGGCAAATAGCCGCTGCCGTAGTAGATAGGGCTAGGACCGGTGGCATACGGGGTCAGAATGCTGCCGAGACCAATGGCTGCGCCGACCATCAGGCAGAAGACCGGGAGTGGGATTTCCGGCATCGCCAGCGCGGCGGCAATCATCATCGGTGCCAGGGCGGAGGTATACGCCGTGGCGCTGGCAAAGAAGTAGCGCAGCAGATAGAACACCACAATGAGCGCCACCATCACCATCATCGGCGAATAACCGCTCAACCCGTTTGCCAGCAGCTTGCCGAACCAGGTAATAAAACCGGTGTTATTGAGCCCGGTCGCCAGCGTTATCAGCGAGGCCAGCCAGAAAAAGACGTTCCACGCGGCTTTATTACTGACGATGTCATCCCAGCTAATGATGCGCAGTACCAGCATCAACGCCACTACGCTGTATCCGACCATCGCGGCGTCAATGTAATCGCCGCCGAAGATCCACAGCACCAGTGCGCCGACCATCAGCACCAACATCTTTTTCTCGCGTGCGCAGAGCGGTCCCATTGCTTTTAGCTCTGTATCCGCCCAGCGCGGAACCTGATCGCCGGATTTCAGCACCGGTGGATACAACACGTACGCCAGCCAGGGCACAATCAGCACCAGTAAAATACTCAGCGGCAGCATGCCTAAGAACCAGTCGCCCCAGCTCAGCGCCGTGTGGGACGCGCCTTTCATCAGGCCGATTAACAGCAGGTTCGGCGCCATCGCCGTTAAGAAAATGGCGCTGGTGACGCAGTCGGCGACAATGCCCATCCACATAATGTACGAGCCAATGGAGCGAGAACTGGCGCTATTGGGCTGCGAGTTATACAGCGGCGGCAGGTTGCGGATAATCGGGTAGATTATTCCGGCCCCGCGCGCGGAGTTGGACGGCGTGACGGGAGCGAGGATAAGTTCAGAGAACATCACCGCATAGCCGAGAAACAGCGTCCGGTGCCCCATCTTTTTCACCAGCATCAGCGCGATACGCCGACCGAGCCCGGTTTTCTCATAGCCGGTACCAAACATAAAGGCCGCGAAGATAAGCCAGATTACCGAGTTTGAAAAACCAGAGACCGCCCATGACAGCGATTTGGCGGTAAATTTAAAACCGTCCTGCGCGAGTTGCTCCGGGCTGAACAGCAGCCACGGTGAAAGGACGGCGATGATCGAAATGCCAATCATCGCCACCACCGCGCCCGGTACAGGTTCCAGAATAAGCCCCACAATCACACCGGTAAAAACGGCAAAATAGAGCCAGGTGTGGCTCTCAAGGCCGTTGGGGACGGGCAGTACAGCAATAATGGCGATGACCACCAGCGGAGCCAGGTATCGCCACCAACCAGCTAAAGGTGCCATTGTTGTATCCCTACGAAAAGGGAGAGGCGCAGCGCCTCTCTGGGAGGGTTATTTGATGTAGTGCACGTGCTCGCAGATTTCATCGACGATAGGATCGCGACGTTCAGCGAACAGCTTTTTGTTTTCGGCGATCAGGTTATTGCCGTGGGTATCGATGGAAACGATCAGCGGGCCGAACTCTTTAACCCGACATACCCACAGGGATTCCGGCATGCCAAGTTCGGTCCAGTGTACCTCTTCGATCTCTTCAACCTGGGTTGCCGCCACGACCGCACAACCTGCCGGGAAGATTACGTGCAGCGCTTTAAACTGCTTGCAGCCTGCTTCCGTTAGCGGTCCCATGCCGCCCTTGCCGACCACCAGTTTGACGCCCGTCTGCTCGATAAAGTCTTTCTCAAACGCTTCCATACGCATGCTGGTGGTTGGGCCAACGGAGACCATCTCCCATTTTTCACTGTTCTTACGTACGATGGGCCCCGCGTGGAAAATGGCTTTGCCGTTCAGGTCATAAGGAATCGGGCGCTTCAGTTCGATCAGGCGGCGGTGACACACGTCACGGCAGGTCACCAGCGTACCGGTCAGGTAGATGACATCGCCAACGCGAATGTCGGCCAGATCTTCGGCTTTGATCGGGGTTGTGAGGATCTTTTTCATAACGCGCTCCGGGTGTGAGACAGGTTTTCGAAGGAGAGGTCAGCATGAACCAACAGCGTGCCGCGACGGTGTGCCCAGCAGCCGGTAGAAACGGCAACGCCGATAGTCGACGGATGGCGTGCGGCGGATTCGATATGCACGCCCATCACCGAGCTATTCCCGGTCAACCCTTGCGGGCCAATGCCCAGACGGTTCAGCCCTTCTTCAAGACGCAGTTCCAGTTCGGCCGCTTTTGGATTCGGATGACGTGATCCGATAGGACGTAGTACTGCTTTACGAGAAAGGACTGCGGCGGTTTCCACGGAGGTGGCAATACCTACGCCCACCAGCACCGGCGGGCAAGCGTTGACTGCCAACGTGGAGATATTTTCGAAGACAAATTTCACCACGCCCTCGTAGCCTTCAGAAGGCATTAACACTTTCGAACGTCCCGGCAGCGTACAACCGCCGCCTGCCATGTAGACTTCGATTTCCGCGTCGTCGTTATCAGGGATGATGTCCCAGGTGACCCACGGCACACCGGTACCGGTATTTTTGCCGGTATTCACTTCGTCAAAAATCTCGACCGCGTTATGGCGCAGCGGCGCTTTTACCGTGGCGTCTTCAACGGCCTGTTTCAGGATGCTTTGCAGTTCGCCCAGCAGCGGAAAACGGGAGCCGACCTTCACAAAGAACATAATCTCGCCGGTGTCCTGACAGGCCGGACGGTTCAGGTCGATAGCTTTCTGCATGTTGTCAAACATGGTGTGGTAGATGATTTTACCCATCGGCGAAGTTTCGCCTTCACGCAGCTGTTTTAATTTATCTACGACGTCGTCAGGCATGCGGGTAGAAATCATGGCGGTAAAATCGGCGACAATGTTTGTCAGCGTAGTTATCGCATTTTGGTTATTTTGATTGCTCATCTTGTTAACTCCAGTTCTTTTATTTATCTGGAAATAAATTCTCCGCCACAAACTACCACTAAAAATGTGGGTTTATATTATTTGCCACTGTGAATATCCAATTAACAGATCGTGAATGATGTTCAGATAAGCAATAAAAATTGCGCAAAGGCAGGGTTTAATACGCATGAGGGAATTACACTGCAGTTAACAACTTTACGGATATACCGATCATGCTGAACACGTATCCCCTCGCGAAAGACCTGCAGGTCCTGGTTGAAATTGTTCATAGCGGCAGCTTCAGTGCCGCCGCCGCGGCGCTGGGCCAAACGCCCGCGTTTGTGACGAAACGCATTCAGATCCTTGAGTCCACGCTGGGGACGACGCTGCTAAGCCGCTCCGCGCGCGGCGTGACACTCACGGAGAGTGGTCAACGTTGTTATGAACATGCGCAGGCTATTCTTGCGGGCTATCAGCATCTGGTCGATGACGTCACGCAACTCAAAACACGCCCGGCAGGGATGATTCGTATCGGCTGTAGCTTTGGCTTTGGGCGCAGTTATATTGCACCGGCTATTACCGAACTGATGCATAGCTATCCTGAATTACAGGTGCATTTTGAACTTTACGATCGGCAAATTGATTTGGCGCAGGATAATATCGATTTGGATATTCGTATTAATGACGAGATTCCGGATTATTATATTGCGCATTTGTTAACGAAAAATAGAAGAATATTATGTGCAGCGCCGACGTATTTACAAAAATATGGTGAGCCGACAACGCTGCAGGAATTAAGTCGTCATGATTGCTTGGTCACTAAAGAACGCGATATGACCCACGGGGTGTGGGAGCTGGATAACGGCCAGGAGAAAAAGTCGGTCAAGGTGGCGGGACATCTCTCCTCTAACAGCGGCGAGATTGTGTTGCAGTGGGCGCTACAGGGAAAAGGGATTATGCTGCGTTCCGAATGGGACCTGCAGCCGTTTCTGGCAAGCGGTGAACTGGTGCGCGTGCTGCCGGACTATGCGCAAAGCGCCAATATCTGGGCGGTTTATCAGGAGCCGCTGTACCGCAGCGTGAAGCTTCGGGTGTGCGTGGAGTTTCTGGCGACGTGGTGCCAGCACCGATTAGGCAAACCGGTGGAGGGGTATCACATTCCCCACGCCGGATAAGACGCTGTTGCGTCGCTATCCGACATTAAAATCACTCTGGGTCTCTTTCGCGTTTTTTCTTCAGCTTGGTCCAAATCTTTGGCTCCTGACGACGCCACAGACGCTGAATGTTGTCATGGTGGCGTAACAGAATTAAGCACGACAGCATGGACACCGGGAAAGTGAACTGGGGATTGAACCACCAGACGTAAAAGGGGGCGATCAGCGCGCTGACGATAGCACCTAATGATGAATAGCCGCTTAATAAGACGGTCAGCAGCCAGGTTCCGGCCATCACGCCGGTTAAATCCCAACCAATCGGCGCAATTGCGCCAAAGGCGGTGGCAACGCCTTTCCCACCTTTAAAGCCGAAGAAGACCGGCCAAATGTGACCCAGACAGGCGGCGATCGCGATCAATCCCAGCCAGAAGGGGCTAATGCCTAGCGCATAGGCACCCCAGACGGGTAACATACCTTTCAGGACGTCGAAAATCAGCACCGCGACGGCGGCTCCTTTGCCACCGATGCGCAATACGTTTGTCGCGCCCGGATTCCCAGATCCGCTGTCACGCGGGTCCGGTAATCCAGCAAGGCGGCATACCAGAATAGCACTGGAAATTGAGCCACAGAGGTACGCGAAGATAATCATTCCAGGCGCGATTGCACTCATAAGCTGTTCCGTTTTGAAAATGTCGTGTAAAACGCTACTTCTGTGGATAATACGCATATTTCGCCGGAAGTGGTATCCGGGTTAGCCAAAAAGCAGGCAGGTCGTGATGGATATTGTATTTATAGAGCAACTTTCTGTAATCACCACTATTGGTGTTTACGACTGGGAACAAACGATCGAACAACAGTTGGTGTTCGATATCGAAATGGCGTGGGATAACCGTAAATCGGCTAAAAGCGATGATGTGGCTGATTGCCTGAGCTATGCTGATATTGCTCAAACGGTTGTTAATCATGTGGAAGGCGGGCGCTTTGCGCTGGTCGAACGCGTGGCGGAAGAAGTGGCGGATCTGCTGCTTAGCCGTTTTAATTCTCCATGGGTGCGGATCAAACTCAGTAAACCTGGCGCGGTAGCCCGTGCGGCGAACGTCGGGGTTATCATTGAGCGTGGCAATAATCTGAAAGAAAATAATTAAAATAATAATATCTAAACCAAACGGGTATAAAAGGGTCTTTATGTCGGCTCGTTTTCGCCGTGGTTTATCTATCTAGAGGTTCATTAATGAGTGATATGCACTCGCTGCTGGTGGCGGCAATTTTGGGTGTGGTCGAAGGATTGACGGAGTTTTTACCCGTTTCCAGTACCGGCCATATGATTATTGTTGGCCACTTGTTGGGTTTTGAGGGTGACACCGCAAAAACATTTGAGGTGGTTATCCAGTTGGGCTCTATCCTGGCGGTCGTGGTGATGTTCTGGCGACGCCTGTTTGGCCTGATTGGCATTCACTTCGGTAAGGTCCCACATGAAGGCACTGGCAAAGGTCGGCTGACGCTGGGCCATATCCTGTTGGGGATGGTTCCTGCCGTCGTACTGGGACTGATTTTCCACGACATCATCAAATCTCTGTTTAACCCGATCAACGTCATGTATGCGCTGGTGGTAGGGGGCGTGCTGCTGATTGCCGCAGAATGCCTGAAGCCGAAAGAGCCGCGTGCGCCGGGTCTGGATGATATGACTTATCGCCAGGCGTTTATGATTGGCTGTTTCCAGTGTCTGGCGCTGTGGCCGGGTTTTTCTCGTTCCGGGGCGACGATTTCTGGCGGTATGCTGATGGGAGTAAGCCGTTACGCGGCCTCCGAATTCTCCTTCCTGCTGGCCGTGCCGATGATGATGGGCGCAACGGCGCTGGATCTCTACAAAAGCTGGACGTTCCTCAGCGCATCAGATATTCCGATGTTTGCAGTTGGTTTCGTGACGGCGTTTATCGTGGCGTTGGTGGCGATCAAAACCTTCCTACAGCTGATTAAGCGCATCTCGTTTATTCCGTTTGCGATTTACCGCTTTATTGTGGCGGCTGCCGTTTACGTCGTGTTCTTCTGATTTTACTAGCTTGCCGGATAGCGGCGTTAACGCTTATCCGGCAATGCTCTGTCTACGCTTTCGGGCAACGTTGTTCTTTCCAGTCGGCCACCGCCGCGATCCGACGCCGGGTCAGTTCCTCGCGAATAGCCTGACCTTTGAATCCCGCCTCAACGACGTCTTTCGTTGGTACCGCCTGCGCAACCTGCCAGGCTTCACGCAACAGCCTGCCTTGTGGATAATCCGCCGCTTCAAAACCGGTTCGCCCACGCACGTCGGCCTCGCTGGTTAGGGCGATTTGCTCCACGCGCTGCGGTTTGCGCCAGGCATCGATGGAATCAAACAGCTTAACGATGGTTTTCGGCTGCAGGATCGGGAAGGTATGAATGAGGTCGTGGAACTCGGCTACCAGTTTGGCTAAATCACGGATGTCATTCGGCACGCGCAGGCGTTGGCACAGTTGCTCGACCAGCTTCACGCCAGCCGGACCGTGACCGTGGTGGCGTGGCCACAGCGCTTTTGGCGTCAATGCCTTGCCAAGATCGTGGCACAGCGTGGCAAAACGCACGTCGACCTCCGGACTTAACATGGCCGCCATCGACAGCGTCATCAGCGTGTGAATACCGGTATCAATTTCCGGATGCCATTGCGCGGGCGCGGGAACGCCAAACAGGGCATCTACTTCCGGAAACAGGACGTGCAGTGCGCCGCAGTCGCGCAGGACCTGAAAAAATACCTGTGGGTTGCGGGTGGTTAAAGCACCTTCTGTTTCTTTCCACACCCGCTCTGGCGTCAGGTGCTCCAGTTCCCCTGCGGCGTTCATATCGCGCATCAGCGTCATGGTTTCTTCAGCGATACGAAAACCGAGGTGCGCATAGCGGGCAGCAAAGCGCGCCACGCGCAGCACGCGCAATGGATCTTCGCTAAAGGCGGGGGACACATGGCGTAGCAGACGGTTTTCCAGATCGTCGCGTCCGTTATACGGATCGATAATCTCGCCGTCGTCATCGCGGGCCATTGCGTTGATGGTCAGATCGCGACGCTGAAGATCGGCCTCCAGCGTCACATCCGGCGCGGCGTAGCAGGTGAATCCGGTATACCCCGAGCCTGATTTGCGTTCGGTACGCGCCAGCGCATACTCTTCCCGGGTTTGCGGATGCAGAAACACGGGAAAATCGCGGCCTACCTGCTGGTAGCCCGCGTCGAGCATCTCTTGCGGCGTGGCGCCGACAACAACCCAATCTTTATCTTTAATCGGTAGCCCTAATAACGCATCCCGAACAGCACCACCGACCAGATAAATCTTCACGCCACTTTCCTTTTGAAATTATGATCCCTTAATCATATGTCAGTGCGGCGGAGAAGGCGATTCAGTTCATCCAGCGATCTTTGCGTTTACGGCTGGGGATCATGTGTGGCAGAACCAGGCCGAGCAACAAACCAAGACCTAGCACGCCGCCGCCGTACATAAACCACTGCATGATGATGGTGCGCTGTTTGTCATCAAGCTGAAGGTTGGCTGCGCTGACCTTCTTTTGCGCCACGATAAGCTCGTTCCTCAGCTTCTGGTTTTCTTGTTTCAGCCCGTCGATTACGCTGTCGCTTTGCGACACTTTTTGCTGCATATCGGCGGTGCGCTGATTCCACGTGGTGTCGATATTATTGAGCTTATCGGTCAAGGTCTTGACCTGGTTTTCCAGATCGGGAACGCGGGTACGCAGGCTCGGCGTACTGTTCAGCTCTTTCAGTGGGATCCAGGCGGTACGTCCGGTGCTGTCTTTCACCTGGGCGTAGTTAGTGTTGGCATCGGTCTGTAATAGCGTGACTTCCTCGCCGGCGTTAACCGTACCCACGAGGCGATAATTATCTCCCGGACCGCTGCGGACCCAGGTGTTCAGTTCGTCAGAAACATAGCGCTTTTCTTCGGCATGAGAGACTGCAGTGGCGCTAAGTGCGAGTAAAGTTAATCCAATCAGGCGTAATTTTGGCATCAGGCTGTCGTTATTGTCATAGAAAGTGGAACGATAGTAGTGGCATCAGTGTCTCTACGCAAAGCATTCGACATCAATCGGAATCATCTGTGTCCTTTTTGCCACCACTCGAAACTTTTACGCCCGTCAAATTGCTCGTTGCATGGCAATTTGGCGCAAAATACTATCTACTGACCATAAAGAACGAGCTTAGTTCGCAGTCAGTTTTCTCAACTGTGACATAACCCATAAGTACAAGACCATGGCCCAGGAAATCGAATTAAAATTTATCGTCAATAGTGACGCTGTAGATGCGCTACGTGAACGTCTGAATACGCTGGGGGGAGAGCATCATGCGCCCAGCCAGTTGCTGAATATCTACTACGAAACGCCCGATGCGTGGCTGCGTGGTCACGATATGGGGCTGCGTATTCGCGGTGAGAACGGTCATTACGAAATGACCATGAAAATTGCCGGACGAGTGACGGGTGGCCTGCATCAGCGGCCGGAGTTTAACGTTGCGCTGAACGCGCCAGAGTTGGATCTCTCCCTGTTTCCAACGGAAGTCTGGCCTGATGGCGAACTGCCCGCTGAACTTGCCTCTCAGGTACAGCCGCTCTTCAGCACCGATTTTTACCGTGAGAAATGGCACCTTGATATCGACGGTAGCCGCATTGAAATGGCCCTCGATCTTGGGGAAGTGAAAGCGGGCGAGTTGGCTGAACCTATCTGTGAGCTTGAACTGGAGCTGTTAAGCGGCGATACCCGTGTGGTATTGAAGCTGGCAAACCAGCTGGTATCGCAAACCGGTTTACGCCAGGGCAGCCTGAGTAAAGCGGCGCGCGGCTATCATCTGGCTCAGGGGAATGCACCGCGTGAACTCAAACCGACGCGCATTTTGAAGGTTCCGGCAAAAGCGAGTATTGAGCAAGGGCTGGAAGCGGCGCTGGAGCTGGCATTATCACAGTGGCAGTACCATGAAGAGCTGTGGGTGCGCGGCGTCAAAGGGGCGAAAGCCGAGGTGCTGGCTGCGATGGGCCTGGTGCGTCACATTCTGATGCTGTTTGGCGGTAATGTGCCGAGAAAAGCGAGTGCTCACTTACGTGATTTGCTGACCCAGTCGGAAGCGATCATTGCGTCTGACGTTTCTGCCGTTTCCGCGGTTTACAGCACGCAAACGGCGATGGCCAAGCTGGCGCTGACCGAATGGCTGGTGACCAAAGGGTGGCAGCCGTTCCTTGATGCGAAGGCGCAGGCTAAAATAGCCGACTCCTTTAAGCGTTTCTCGGATACCCATCTCTCGCGCCATGCCGCTGAATTGAAAACAGCTTTTGCTCAGCCGCTGGGCGATCAGTACGCCGATCAACTTCCGCGCCTGACGCGCAATATTGATAGCATGCTGATGCTGGCGGGATACTACGACGAAAATGTCGCATCGGAATGGATCGCCACCTGGCAGGGTTTACGTCACGCCATTGCGTCTAACCAATACATTGAAATTGAACACTTCCGCAACGAGGCGATTGCTTTGGAACCGTTCTGGCTGCACAGCGGAAAACGATAATCAGGGTGAGGCCGGGATGCCTGATGGCGCTGCGCTTATCAGGCTTACGCGATGGGCGAAAGCGTCATGCAGGCTGGATAAGGCAACATGCCGCTGCCCGGTACTATTCAAAGGATAATCCATAAATGAAGCAGCTCTCTTCACCGTTACAGCAGTACTGGCCGACCGTTGTTGAGCGGCTGCCAGCAGCAATATCTGAGTCCTCGCTTAGCATTCAGGCGAAGTCAGTGCTTACATTCAGTGATTTTTTTCGCGACAGCATTATTGCCCATCCCGAATGGCTGGTCGGACTGGAAAGCACGCCACCCGAGGCGGATGAATGGCAACACTATGCTGATTGGTTACAGCAAGTATTGGTCGACGTTAGCGACGAAAACACGCTGATGCGTGAGCTGCGCCTGTTTCGCCGTCGCATCATGGTGCGTATCGCCTGGGCGCAGACGCTGTCGCTGGTGACGGAAGAGAGTATCTTGCAGCAGCTAAGCCATTTGGCTGAAACGTTGATCGTCGCCGCGCGTGACTGGTTATACGCCGCCTGCTGTCGTGAATGGGGTACGCCCTGTAATCCACAAGGTGTTGCGCAACCGCTGCTGATTTTAGGCATGGGGAAACTGGGTGGCGGCGAACTGAATTTTTCCTCTGATATCGATCTGATTTTTGCCTGGCCGGAGCACGGCAGTACGCAGGGTGGACGTCGCGAGCTGGATAACGCGCAGTTCTTTACCCGTATGGGCCAGCGGCTCATCAAAGTGCTGGATCAGCCCACAATGGATGGATTTGTCTATCGGGTGGATATGCGTTTACGCCCGTTTGGCGACAGCGGCCCGCTGGTGCTGAGCTTCTCCGCGCTGGAGGATTATTACCAGGAACAAGGGCGCGACTGGGAACGCTATGCGATGGTCAAGGCCCGCATTATGGGCGATTGCGACGGTACTTACGTCAGTGAGCTTCGCGCTATGCTGCGGCCTTTTGTCTTCCGCCGCTATATTGATTTCAGCGTGATCCAGTCTCTGCGTAACATGAAAGGAATGATTGCCCGCGAAGTGCGCCGCCGTGGTCTGAAAGACAACATTAAGTTGGGCGCGGGCGGTATTCGTGAAATCGAATTTATCGTGCAGGTATTCCAGCTTATTCGCGGTGGGCGCGAGCCGTCATTGCAATCCCGCTCGCTGTTACCCACGCTCAGCGCCATCAATGCGTTGCACCTGCTGTCAGACACCGACGCGGAACAACTGCGCGCAGCCTATCTCTATTTACGTCGTCTGGAGAACCTGCTGCAAAGTATCAATGATGAGCAGACCCAGACGTTGCCAGGCGATGAACTGAATCGCGCGCGGCTGGCGTGGGGGATGAACGTCGATGACTGGCAGCAGCTAACCGATGTGCTGGCCAGTCATATGGACAACGTGCGCCGGGTGTTTAACGAGTTGATTGGCGATGACGAAGCAGAAACCCAGGAAGAGTCGCTCTCAGAACAGTGGCGTGAACTGTGGCAGGACGCATTACAGGAAGATGACACCACGCCGGTGCTGACGCATCTGGCGGATGACGATCGCCGGCGCGTGCTGTCTCTGATTGCCGATTTTCGCAAAGAGCTGGATAAACGCACCATTGGCCCACGCGGACGCCAGGTGCTGGATCACTTAATGCCGCATCTGCTGAGCGATGTCTGTTCGCGTGACGACGCCTCAGTCCCGCTGTCACGCATCACACCGCTGCTGGTAGGCATTGTGACCCGTACGACCTATCTGGAGCTGCTGAGCGAATTCCCCGGAGCGCTTAAGCATCTGATTTCGTTATGTGCCGCCTCGCCGATGATCGCCAGCCAGCTGGCGCGGTATCCGCTGTTGCTCGATGAACTGCTGGATCCGAACACCTTGTATCAACCCACCGCGACGGATGCCTACCGTGATGAACTGCGCCAGTATTTGCTGCGCGTGCCGGAAGATGACGAAGAGCAGCAGTTGGAAGCGCTGCGTCAGTTTAAGCAAACGCAGTTGCTGCGCATTGCCGCGGCAGATATCGCTGGTACGCTGCCGGTGATGAAGGTGAGCGACCACTTAACCTGGCTGGCGGAAGCTATTATTGATGCGGTAGTCCAGCAGGCGTGGATGCAGATGGTCGCTCGCTACGGGCAACCCACCCATCTTGACGAGCGCGAGGGGCGCGGTTTTGCCGTCGTCGGGTATGGCAAACTGGGCGGCTGGGAGCTGGGCTACAGTTCGGATCTTGATTTGATCTTCCTGCATGACTGTCCTATGGACGTGATGACGGATGGTGAGCGTGAGATTGACGGGCGACAGTTCTATTTGCGTCTGTCGCAGCGCATTATGCACCTTTTCAGCACCCGCACCTCATCCGGTATTTTGTATGAAGTGGATGCGCGGTTGCGTCCGTCCGGCGCGGCGGGAATGCTGGTGACATCAACCGAGGCTTTCGCTGATTACCAGCGCAACGAAGCCTGGACGTGGGAGCATCAGGCGCTGGTGCGCGCTCGAGTGGTGTACGGCGACCCACGGTTGACCTCTCAGTTTGATGCGATTCGTCGCGATATCATGACCCTCGTCCGCGATGCGAAAACCTTGCAGACCGATGTGCGCGAAATGCGTGAGAAAATGCGGGCCCATTTGGGCAATAAGCATCGCGATCGTTTTGATATCAAAGCGGATGAAGGCGGCATCACCGACATTGAGTTTATTACGCAATACCTGGTGCTGCGCTATGCGCATGAAAAACCGAAGCTGACGCGCTGGTCGGATAACGTACGCATTCTGGAGTTACTGGCGCAAAACGACATTATGGATGAGCAGGAAGCGCAGGCGCTTACCCGTGCTTATACGACGCTGCGCGATGAACTTCATCATCTTGCATTGCAGGAACTTCCGGGCCATGTGGCGCCGGAGCACTTCGACGCTGAACGTACGCTGGTGCGTGACAGCTGGCAGAAGTGGCTGGTTGCCGAGTGAAGTGTGCTATTATCGCGCGCAAATTTTAAGACCCTCAGAGAATCTCTCAGGAGACAGGAATGAAAGTAACGCTGCCAGAGTTTGAACGTGCAGGAGTCATGGTTGTCGGTGATGTGATGCTAGATCGCTACTGGTACGGTCCTACCAGCCGTATTTCACCTGAAGCGCCGGTTCCGGTGGTGAAGGTTGATACCATTGAAGAACGTCCCGGTGGCGCAGCAAACGTGGCGATGAACATTGCCTCTCTGGGAGCGAATTCGCGTCTGGTCGGCCTGACTGGGATTGACGACGCGGCGCGTGCGCTGAGCAAAACGCTGGCGGATGTGAACGTAAAATGTGACTTCGTTTCTGTGCCAACTCATCCGACGATCACCAAACTGCGCGTGCTTTCCCGCAACCAGCAACTGATTCGCCTGGATTTCGAAGAAGGTTTTGAAGGCGTGGATCCGCAGCCACTGCATGAGCGTATTAACCAGGCTCTGGGCTCCATTGGCGCTTTGGTGCTCTCCGATTACGCCAAAGGCGCGCTGGCAAGCGTGCAGCAGATGATTGCTCTGGCGCGTAAGGCTGGGGTGCCGGTGCTTATCGATCCGAAAGGGACCGATTTTGAACGCTATCGTGGCGCAACGCTGCTGACGCCGAATTTGTCTGAATTTGAAGCGGTGGCCGGTAAGTGCAAAAGCGAAGATGAACTGGTTGAGCGCGGCATGAAAGTGATTGCAGATTTCGACCTTTCCGCGCTGCTGATCACGCGTTCCGAACAGGGTATGACGCTGCTGCAACCGGGCAAATCGCCACTGCATATGCCGACGCAGGCGCAGGAAGTGTATGACGTGACGGGGGCGGGCGATACGGTGATCGGCGTGCTGGCAGCGACGCTGGCGGCGGGGAACACTCTGGAAGAGGCGTGCTATTTTGCTAATGCCGCAGCGGGTGTTGTCGTCGGTAAACTGGGGACTTCCACCGTTTCCCCGATTGAACTGGAAAACGCCGTGCGCGGTCGGGCCGACACTGGCTTTGGCGTGATGAGCGAGTCTGAGCTGAAACAGGCCGTAGCCAGCGCCCGCAAGCGCGGTGAGAAAGTGGTGATGACCAACGGCGTGTTCGACATCCTGCATGCGGGCCACGTTTCCTATCTGGCGAATGCGCGCAAGCTGGGCGATCGTCTGATCGTGGCGGTAAACAGCGATGCTTCGACCAAACGTCTGAAAGGCGAAACGCGTCCGGTCAACCCGCTGGAACAGCGCATGATCGTGCTGGGCGCGCTGGAAGCCGTCGACTGGGTGGTCTCTTTTGAAGAAGACACACCACAGCGTCTGATTGCCGGGATCCTGCCGGATCTGCTGGTAAAAGGCGGCGACTATAAGCCGGAAGATATTGCCGGCAGCAAAGAAGTGTGGGCGAACGGCGGTGAAGTGCTGGTGCTGAACTTTGAAGATGGCTGCTCAACGACCAATATCATCAAGAAGATCCAAAAAGACAGCGATAAATAACAAATGCTGGAAACGTATCGAACTTTTGGATTCGATACGTTTCTTGCTATTGATGCTGCTGTTTTCTTCAACCCAGAGTAAAGGAATAAGGGGAGAGGGGATTTCTCCCCCCGATTTACTTTTACATGACGTCACAATAAGCGTGCGTCACGCTGACCTTAAATCCGACCCCTCTTAGATTTCGTGGGAAACTGTGAACCAACGCAGTGGGTTTGCGCACAATATGTACAGAATAACTTCGCATCCAGGGAAATACTGAAATTAGAAAAAGCATATGGCCTTAACAGATATTCAATAACTGGAGGGTATGCTCATGAACAGCAATATGTATTCAATGAACAATTTCGATTTCCTGGCCCGTAGTTTTGCCAGGATGCAAGCTGAGGGCCATCCCGTAGATATCCAGGCGATAACTGGGAATATGGATGAAGAACATCGTAGCTGGTTTTGCAAACGCTATGCGCTGTACTGCCAGCAGGCGACGGAGGCCAGGAAGCTAGAACTGGAACACTAACAGAAAAAACGGGCCTTGCGGCCCGTTGTCGTTTTTACTCTTGCGGATCGACTGACGGGATCGCGGGAGCAGGTTTAACTTCTGCCGTTTTTTCACGCGATTCCAGCTCAGTCAGACGTTGCTCAAGCAGCGCCAGCTTTTCACGGGTACGCAGCAAAACCTGAGTCTGTACATCAAACTCTTCACGGCTTACCAGATCCAGACGGGTCAGCTGTGACTGCAGCGTTTGACGAATTTTCTTCTCGACGTCTTCGCCAAACTCGCGGATCCCTTTCGGCATCGACTCGTGAACCTGACGAGCAATTTGCTCAATTTTTTTCGGGTCAATCATTGTGGTTTCCCTGAACTGGTACGTGTTGTTGCCTATTGTAGTGCGAACTGGCACAGGCATAAACCAGAATTGTGTGAAGCTAAGACGAGCAAAGGCGTTGATGAAGGTAATCAATAGCGTTATAGTTAACCCGCTTATTCTCAGGGCGGGGCGAAATTCCCCACCGGCGGTAAATCAACTCAGGTTGAAAGCCCGCGAGCGCTTTGGGTGCAAACTCAAAGGTCAGCAGATCCGGTGTAATTCCGGGGCCGACGGTTAGAGTCCGGATGGGAGAGAGTAACGATCCAGTCGGGCATGGACCCGCTCACGTTATTTTTTTGCCGCTTAGACGGTACTCCTAAGACTGCCCTGATTCTGGTAACCATAATTTTAGTGAGGTTTTTTTACCATGAATCAGACGCTACTTTCCTCTTTTGGTACGCCTTTCGAACGTGTTGAACTTGCGCTGTCTGCGCTGCGTGAAGGACGCGGTGTGATGGTGCTTGACGACGAAGATCGTGAAAACGAAGGCGATATGATTTTCCCGGCAGAAACCATGACCGTTGA